>NZ_JBNDMQ010000015.1:0-202219 GCF_050436665.1 Paraburkholderia sp. EB58
TTCGTCGATCAACCGGCACACCAGCAGATCGGCCTCGCTTGCTGCGCGCGGCGAGCGCTGTGCATACACCGTCGCCCGCGCGACCTGGGCAAGCCTGCATTGCCGGGCCACCGGCACTTCGTCCGACGCGTCGATCCATCCCAGGCGCGTTTCCCGGCTCACAGCGACAACTTTTTTTTGAGCCAGTCCACTTCCATCTTCAGCCGTCCAATCTCGCCGTACAGACGCTCCGGCGCGCCTTGATCGTCCGCCGGCTTCGGCCCCCGCTTCGCTTCAAACAGCGCCGCGGCACGCTCCTGGATCTCCTTCTTCCACTGCCCAACCAGAACCGGGTGAACCCCGTATTTCTGCCCGATCTCGTTGATCGTCTGCGTACCCCGTACCGCCTCCAGACCCACCTTTGCCTTGAACTCCGGCGTGTACACTTTTCTTGTTTTTCCTGCGCTCATTATCCGTTTCCTGTCATCTACGACGACAGCTTAAATGCTTGTCTCATTTTCTGGGTCCACTTTAGGACATCCCGGTTGCGATTTGCTGCTCTACAGATGCGCCGTAAGCTCACATTTCGCTTCGTTCGCGTTGCGGCACATCCTGAATAACGCAGCGCGCCACTAATCGGACGACAGCGATCAGACACTGGCCTGTGGTTTCATCGCTTAACTTGACGCACATAATCACCGCTTTTCTTGGACTTTTTAGTTAAATTTTTTGCTTGCCGTCCTTAACCCGCGTATCTGCAGTCCGCCGCTCGCATACATGGGGCAGCCGACCAGCGCGATACCCCGCCTGTTACGCGCGAGGCGGGCGAACGGGGGGCGGCCCTGTCGAGGCAACCTACGTAGTGTCAAACTGCAGCGTGTCTGTGACCGGAAAAAAACACCAGGACAGCTCACGAGCGCCCAGCCTTCAGGCCTTTGCATAAAACTGAATTTAGTCTATATTCAGTCTGAACGACGTGACGAATGGAGGATCAGACATGCGCCTGGCAGATCACGTAAAGCCAATCAGCTACCTGAAAAGCGATGCAGCGCAGATCGTCAAGGATCTGACGGCTTCTGGCGAGCCACTGCTCATCACGCAGAATGGCGAAGCGAAGCTCGTCGTTCAGGACGTGCAAAGCTATGAGGACACGCAGCAAACGCTGGCTCTGCTGAAGATTCTGGCTTTGGGTCAGAAGGACATCGAGCAGGGGAAATTCAGGGATGCCGATGAGTTTCTCGCCGAGCTCGACGACCTTGACCGGAAAGAACAGATCGGCTGATGGCGCAGACGGAGTTCAAGCTACAGATTCTCGCCGAGGCACAAGAGGATACGAAGGATTTGCGTCGGTACATCCTCAGGAGCTTCGGCGCTGACACGTGGAAGCAAACGTCCACACAGCTGGCCGTCACGTTCGGCAACATCAGGCGGTTTCCTCAGAGTGGTTACGTTCCGGCGGAGCTTTCAGATTTTGGCGGTCTGCACTTCCGGGAAGCACTGAGCGGTCAGAACCGGGTTATATATGAGGTGCGCGAGGACACGATTTACATTCATGTCGTCACTGATACGCGCCGCGATTTACGCACGCTTCTTCAGAAGCGGCTATTGCGCGCAAGCTAAAGAATGGGCAGCCGTACAAGGGGTGCTTAACGCATTGGGCGTAACGGCTGTTGACCATCCTTCTATACAGCGGCGGGATGACGTCCATGAGTCGCATCAAATTGGGCTTTCCCCGTTGAACGCTACAGACGAGCCGTTGCAGATCAAAGGTGCGCGGACTGGCTTGGAGAGCTCTTCGAACTCTCCAAGCCAGTGGGCAGCGGAGACGTCTATTGCGTATCCGAGGCTGGCCTTTCCGTTTCGCTTGTCATGATCCTTCCCGCAGAAGCTCACCAGTCGCGAGCAATAACAAGTGCAAACCCATGGCTGATGGTCGGAGCCGCTACAGCTATGAGCCGAGCCGGCGGTCAGTTGACCCTCAGGTTGCCGCCGTTGCCGAGACCACCATTGACGCTCTGGGCTTTGTACTGCTTGACGGAGTCTACGAGGTTGTTTAGCGAATCGGTGAAGGCTGCGACCACGACCTTACCTTGCGGTGTGTTCGAATAAGCGCCGACCGTGCCGCCGCTTTTGGTGGTGATAAAGCTCGCGAGCATGCCGAAGTCGATGTTGCTCGCCGAACCGGTCGCCGCCGCGAGTTGCACACTTGAGCGGGTGTCGACTAGCGTAAGCACCGTCGACGCTTCCTTGGTGTTCATCGATCCAGCGACGCCAGCGAGCGCGCTGCCGACTACCGGCACGTAGGCAAGCAGGCTGGATGCGCCGCCCGTGTTCTGCGTGGAGAAGGTAATGCTCGGGCTCATCTCATAGTCGGCAGCGACCATCTGCCCCTTGTGCATCTTCGAGGTCTTGCGCAGTTCGCCCGAATCGTTCAGCTGGCGCTCCGCGAGAGCGGCATTCAGCGCGCGGCCGCGGTCTACGATGACAAAGCAGTTCGATTGCTGGACCAGCATCTTGAGCACCGGGACGGTACTTCCCAACTGGTATTGTCCAGTCAGGACGCTATACCACGGTGCAGTCGTGTCTTCAACGATCGACACGGTACCAAGCGGTGTCGCGCAGTGCTTCAGTCCATCGTCCGCGTCCTGGCGGGTAGCACCCGCCACCGCCGTGCTATCCGGCGTCTTTCCCCCGCCACCGAGTTGCATTTGAGCGCACGCCGAAAGCAGGGCCAACGACGTCGCAGCGATAGCTGTCATTTTTGTAATCATGGAAATGGTCCCTCGACCGGAAATAGGTTCATACAGTGGTGCCGCCTGTATATCGGCAAACCGGCGGTGCAATTGAGGGTGCGATCAAAATTGAAGTGCAACACCTTGCTCACCATGGACAGCGCGCGATCGCTCATCCGCGCTTGACATAACATCTGATCTCGCACACAAATCCGCAGGTCGGGCAGAAGCGGGCAGGGTGCATAGGTCACGGCCCCAAGATCGTGGCGTCCTGCATCAGGCGAAAAGGTGACCCGCAGGTCGCAGTGGCCTGCAGTTTCCGTACAATTCTATGCAGTCGGCAAAAACCAATCTCCACTGACATTCGGAAACAACCTGGACGGCATCATGGCTCACTGCGATGGCGGTCTGATCATCAATGGCATAGACCGGCAGCGCTATCCTGGCGGCCCGTTTTTCAGCATTCTCTACGGAGGCATCCGGATGATCCGGATTGGCGAAATGCGAGATCAATGCAAAGTCGACCCAACCTGCTCCGTGGGCCGTGACCAGGAGGCTTGTGACCTCGCCCTCTGCAGTTGCGAACAAGAAGTGCTCAGACGCCAGCGCATCGCGATTACCACTGGGCGGCTGGGTGTAGCTTTCTGAAAATGCCGAAGACATCGCCATGCTACCGGCGCTAACGCCCAGGTAAGCCAGTTCAGCTCGCAGTGAAGGCAATAGCTCGGCGAGGCCGGAACGACGCATCCAGCCAGCTAGATAGATGCGGCGATGTATTGTTAAAACGGACCGAAGGTAGTGCGCAGTCATGCGTGTAGTTGCCGTTGAAAACAATCGTGGCCTGCCACTGCGAGGAAAACTGCAAACCTATTGCTGCACCACGGGCTACCTGACGTTTCAGCGCGGCCCTTGGAATGGCTAGAACCTTTTAAGGAGTCCTGGTTGGATCGGTTTTCTTTGAGGCTCGTATGGGCGCACAACAAAGTCTGCACCATTCAATAACTGCTGTCGTGCCGCCGCCCGTTCCATCTCTTTTACGCCTGGTGTGGTCTTGGCTTTGGACAACCAGAAGAGGGGGGGGTGAGTCCTGCGGCACTGGACGGGAGGGCGGCACTCGTATCGTACGTTCCTCGTTTCCACGTTCGAACCCGATACGGTGCCTGGACGTATCGCGCGTGTGCTTAAGTCTTATGCGGTAAGGCGAAAAACGATCGAGGCAACCGTTGCCCTTTAACTTTGTCTCAAACCAGACGATAACAGGAAAGCATTTAACGGAGGAGCGATCAGCCAGACCGGCAGCTGCTAGCGAACGGTTTTTCTCGAATTCTGAGACGACCCCTAAAGCAACCATATCGTCATCGCGGAAGTTGGGGCCGTTCGACGGCCTGTCATAGTGGGTCTCTGTATCAGCAGACATTTTTTATGTCACCTCGCACGACTGCGAGGATCGACAGAAATTTCAGACGTCTGAATTTGTACGCCAAAGACTCCTCGTGTGCATGAGATCACCATGATGGTCTCTGTACTTCGTCGTGACTAGACATCTCACGAAATACTGCCGAAAGCGGATCACTGGCGCAGCTCGCAACCTTTGAAGATCCTGGAACTATTGCAGCAGGCTTTCCCGCGGCCCTCATAAAACTCAATGTCCCAATAGGAGCAACGTGAGTCAGTCATTCAAGCTATCTCGCCGTGCCTTTTTCAAGGTCAGCTTAGTGGCCGGAATCAGCGTCTGTATCGCCCCGTGGAGCCAGGAAGCATTGGCCGAGCTGTTCGAGGAGCGACTCTTGACTCCGGTGCGCTGGGACCCGCGCACCAGCAAAACCGCGTTTCGCATTGATGGCGTCGCCAAGGTGACCGGACAAAAGATCTTTGCACAAGATATCCGGGCGCGTGACATGCCCCATTGGCCCCAGCAACAAGGGCATGCTTTCATTGTGCGAATCCCCTGCGCTGATCGGATTTATCAGGGCATCGACCTGGGCTACCTTGGCCCCGATCTGCAGCCCGACCGTGTGGTGACCGCCGAAAGCCTTGAGCGGGACGGCTTGGTGCTGCCGGGGTCTTACGGCGGCGAGCCGTTTCTTGCTACCGGCCGTTCCGCCCTGTATCTCGGCCATCCAGTGGCGATGCTGATCTATCGGGACTTTGCTCGCTTCAACCGCGCCAAGGCGCGCTTGAAATTCAACGAGGACAAGTATTTTCGCTACGGGGCACACGCGCCGTTTCGTGAGAACGACCCTTATGCGAGTTTCCGTTTTGTGCGGGTGGCCGGCGATGCACGCCAGGGGCCAGACGTTTACTCGTCGTTCAAGGACACGGAAATCTTCGGACACTATCTGAAGAATCACAAAACGGCCTGGCCGGAAGCGCTCCGGCACGGCAAGCTCGACGAACAGGGCATGGCCTATGCACAGGAGATCCGTGAGGAACTGATCTCACCTCCTCCGGAGTGGCTGGTCATGACCCGGCAATACGCCTCGCAGTCCACCGACGGTGGAGCGATGGAACCCGACAACGCCAACGGCTGGTACGACGCTGGGCAACAAGCCCTGCATCTGGTGATCACCTCCCAGTCACCGGCCGAAGATGCCAATGGGATTGCTGAAATGCTGGCCAGGAGTCGCTTCGGCATCAAGTCGCTGTTCATCCACCCCTGCCATACCGTGGGCTACGGCACCAAGGAGAACAGCATCTTCCCGTTCTACGGCCTGATTGCCGCCCTGTACGGCGCCAGCTTGCCGGTGCGGCTATCCAACGACCGCTACGAGCAATTCCAGTCCACCCTGAAACGCCATGCCTTCGACATATCGCGCACGATTGCCGTGGACCGCAAGAGCGGACTCTTCCAGATCCTGCAAACCTCGCTGGTAAGCAACGGCGGCGGACGTGCCAATGTCGGTCCCGCCGTTGCCGTCAGCGCAGCCACGGCCTCCCAGTCGATCTATTACTTTCCACGTAACGACATTGATGTCGTGTGCAACTATTCGCGTGCGATTGAGTCGGGCTCAGTGCGTGGCTTTGGCACCCTGCAGAGCATGCTTGCTACCGAAATGCTGGTCGACGAACTCGCAGAAGCCCTGCATATGGACCCGATCGAGCTGCGGCTGCGCAACGCGCTGCACAGCGGCGACCCAACCACTCAGGGGATCGCGGCAGCCGGCGCTGAACGTATCGTCGAGGTGCTGCAAAAAGCGCAAGACCACCCCATCTGGAAGCAACGAGCCGCCACCAAGGCGCGCTTTGACGCCGGCCATCCCGGCCAGGTCTACGGTGTCGGCTTCGCCTGTGTGCAAATGAAATTCGGCCACGTTGGCGGCGAAGCCTCGTTCGCCAAGGTGGAAATCGACCCGCACGGACGGATCACCCTTTACCACACCTGCACCGAGATGGGCACCGGCATGTCGACCTCCCAGGCGGTCAATTGCGCGCGCTGGCTCGGGCGCCCCGCCGATAAGGTGCACACTTCGTTGCTCGCCTGGCCGGAATTGCCGCTCAAGACCGGCGGCAATCCCCATGCCATGTCCCAGGCCGAACAGGACCGGTGGGCGCGGGACTCAGCCTGGACACCTATCCTGGTCACCGCTGCGAGCGCCAGCAACTCGTCTTACTTTAATTCGCATACCACACTCGAAGCCTGTCGCCTGATCTTTGACCATGGCCTGTGGCCGGCAGCCATGGCGATCTGGAGCCAGGGCCCTGGCGGCGGCCAGGCCTCATCGTATCTGGTGCGCCCGGAAGACGCACGCTGGACGCCGGAGGGCCTGACCGCCAACGGCATGGAACCGTTGCCGCTAGAGCATCTGGCGGCCGAAGCGCATGCCCGCGGGCTCCTTACCGGGACCATGGTCCATGCCGTCAGTCGCTACGAATGGGCCGAGGCCACGTTCGACTTCGACGGGCAAAGCAAACACGTGCCGCTCGACGGCGTCTCGGTCCGGCATGGTCTGGCGCCCTACCGCATGCTGCCGCGTCAGCAGGCGTTCTACCCCGATGTTCAGCGCAAATTCGCTATCGCGACCTATTTCAGCCTCACCAGCACCCTGGTCGAACTATCGGTGGAAATCGGCACAGGAAAGGTGACAGTGCTGAACCATCACCACGTAGTCGACTGTGGTCGGCCGATCGTGCCTGAACTGATTTCAGGGCAACTGCAAGGTGGTGTGGCTATGGGTATCGGCCACGCGCTATATGAATACCTGCCCTTATATGAGGACGGCCCCGGCAACGGCACCTGGAACTTCAATCGCTACCATCTACCGCGCGCCAGCGAAGTGGCGGTCTGGCAGCAAACCGGCGAATTGCTGCCGCCCTTGTCGGACACAGACCCCAGCAAGGGCATGGCCGAAGTGGTGATGATTCCGATCGTGCCGGCCATTGCCAATGCCATTCACCACGCCACCGGACACCGTTTTTACGACCTGCCCGTCACTCCGGAAAAAATCAAGGAGAAAATGTCATGAGTCTCGTGGGCAAACCACTAGCACTGCAAATCAATGGTCAGCAGATCAAGGTCGACAACGTGCCAGAAGACGTCTGCATGGCGGACTTTCTGCATGAATATGTGAATTTGACCGGGACGCGCGTCACTTGCGGACAAGGCATATGCCATGCCTGTGTGGTGATCCTGGATCAACCCGACGGCAAGAACGAAACCATGCGCACTTGTATCACAGGCGCGCACCTGTTCGCCGGCAAACGCATTCGCACTATCGAAGGCCACGCGGTGGGTGACCCGAACAGTGTCGAGATGAAACTCACTCAGGTGCAGGATGCCTTTCTGAAAAATTATTCGTTTCAATGCAGTTACTGTACCCCGGGGTTCGTCAACGAATCGATTGTCCTGCTTGAGCAGCTCAAGCGGCAGCCAATCGCCCGCAAGGATGTCGAGCAAGTCATCATGGACGCACTCGATAGCCATCTGTGCCGCTGCACCGGTTACGTCCGCTACTACGAAGCGTTGCGGCAGCTGATCGTGTCTACCCCTGGCTTGATCAAGGAGTAAGGCATGCTCCACGTATGGAAAGGCAAATACTTCGCGCTGTGGCTGGTCGTCGGATTGATACTGCAGGGATGTCATGGCAACGTGCCGGACAACGCCGGCTCAGCGGTAAGCGCACCGGCGGATGCCGCCAGCATCGCACGCGGCGAATATCTGGCCAACGCTGCCGACTGCGTCAGCTGCCATAGCGTGCCGGGCAAGGGCGCGTTTTCCGGCGGTTATGCCATGGACACGCCCTACGGCCCGATTTACGGCCCCAACATTACCCCGGACAAGGAGACAGGCATCGGCCACTACACGCGCGACGACCTATACCGCGTCTTGCACGACGGGCGCCGACCGGATGGTAGCCCGCTCTATCCCGCCATGCCGTACACCTCCTACCAGGGGATCAGCCGGGCTGATAGCGACGCCATCTACGACTATCTTATGTCGCGGCCGGCGATCCGTCACGCCAACATCCCTTCCGGAATGCACTTTCCCTACAACATTCGCAGCGTGATGTTCGTTTGGCAGTGGCTGTTCATGCCCTCCGCGGATGAGACGCTGCCGGATGGCGCCAGCGCAGAATGGCGGCGCGGCGCCTACCTCGCCAACGCGCTGGCGCATTGCACGGAATGCCACACCCCGCGCACCATGACCGGCGCGCTGGACACAGCAGCGCGTTTTAAAGGCGCAATGATCGGGCGCTATGAAGCGCCGGACATCACCCCCGCAGCGCTGGCACAACGCGGCTGGACTGAGCGCGATCTGGCGAGCCTGCTCGCCACCGGCATCGCGCAGCAAGGTAGCGCGTATGCCGACATGTTCCCGGCGGTGCATAACAGCACGCGCTATCTCACCCGGGAAGATACCGCCAGCCTCGTGCGCTACCTCGGCGGCCCCGCTGGCCTGCCTGCCCCGACGCACGTCACACCAGTGAACATGCCGCAGGTTGCGCTCCAGCGCGGTTGGCATAGCTACGCCGCCTTGTGCGCAAGCTGCCATGGCGCGCAGGGCGAAGGCAGGCCGCATGTCGCGCCAGCACTGCAAGGCAACGCCAGCTTGCGGCTGACCTCGCCCAACAATCTGCTGGTGGCGATGCTCGACGGGGTGGAAGCACAGCACATTTCGACACTAGAGAACATGCAGGCCATGCCCGGCATGCCGAACTTCGTGTCCGACCAGGAAGTCGCTGATCTGGCCAATGTTCTGCGCACGCAATGGGGTGGCGTGCCCTCGCAGGTTTCCGCGGCAACGGTCAAAAAACTGAGGTAGCAGCATGCGCTGTGAAGGGGTCGCAGTAAGGGTAGGTGGTCGCGGTGGGGACAGGAGTTACCTCCCGCCCACCGGGCGACCGGAGGCAGCCACCCGCCACCTGTAGTGGTCCAGACGTACTTCTTTGACGCGCAGTGTGCTGCACCGTGACGACTCTGTTAAGCGCGATGCCGAGCCGACCCGGTGCAGCTCCCATCATGCAGGAACGAGCTCGTCCTGTACCGCGCCGACTGTATAGAAGCTGCGACGGAAGTAGATCAGTGCCGCACTATCGCTGTGACGGACAGCTTCGACTTCGACAAAGAACACGGTGTGTGTGCCCTTCTCGACCACGTCAGTGATTCGCCCATCGAACGAAACAAGGGCGTCCTGCAGCACAGGTGCACCGGTCGCCAGTTTTGTCCAATCGCCGCTCTCGAAGCGTTGCTCAGGACTACACCGGGTGGCACCGGCAAACACGGAAGAGATTTCCGTTTGCGAGGAACTGACCGTGTTCACACACAGAACACCATTTTTTTTGAAAAACGGATTGCTTCGGTTTGAACGGTTGATGCATACCGCAAGCATAGGCGGGTCGTCGGTTACGCTGCATACGGCGCTGGCCGTCACGCCTGCACGACCGGCGGCGCCGTCGGTTGTGATGACATTGACTGCAGCACCTAGCTGAGCCATGGCGTTGCGAAAGTCACGAGGTTCGACAGACATTGATCTTCTCCTTTGCGGTAGGAATCGCGATGCAGCAAGCCGGTCTTCTCGAATTCGGCTGTTACTGCATGACTTGAGTATTGCCTCAGGCATTTCGCAAGTGAAGCCAACTAACTGCGAACCACTCTTTCACTGCTGACGGGAATCGGGGACCTTGGGCTGGCCGTTGCAGCACCTCCGGCCTATTGCAATTCATTCACAGCAATTCTGCAAGGTTGCTTGCCAGCCTGTCGTCTTCTGCGCGGCGCGCCATAGCGGGATACGTTCTCCACCGTCATTGCGGTTCCAACCGCCCTAAGGAGAAAAGACATGCTTTTTGGATTGTTTGGCAGTGCGCAGGCTAACAGTACGGCATTGGGTGCAGGCATCGGCCAAGGCTTCCTCGACTACATCGACTTCAACGTAGAAGCGGAACAGCTTGGGTACTACAGCACGTACCTCGTAGAACACCACTTTACAGGCTGGGGTCAGGTTTCCTCGATGCTGAATGTTCTGACGTGGTTGGCTGCGCGCACGACTACCCTCCGTTTGGGTACGGCTACGATGGTGCTTCCGTGGCACAACCCGGTCCTGCTCGCGGAGCAGGCTGCGACACTTGAGCTTCTTTCGGGCGGCCGGCTCAATCTTGGCGTTGGCAAGGGTTATCGCCATGCCGAATTTTCGGGCTTTAACATCCCTATCGAAGAGGCGGAAGCGCGCTTCGAAGAGTGTCTTGACGTGATGCTCAAGGCGTGGGGCGCAAGCGAGCGGTTCTCGCACCACGGAAAATTCTGGAACTTCAACGACATCATTGTCGAGCCCAACCTCGTCAAGCGGCCTGCAATGTGGATGGGCGCCGGCAGCGAACCGTCCATCCGGAAAGTTGCTTCGCGCGGCTTCAATCTGTTGCTCGACCAGTTTGCCGACCCCAAACTCCTGCGCCAGCGCATTGAGATATTCAAGCAGGCTATCAGCGAGCAAGGTCGTGTCTACAACCCGAACGAAGTGACAGTGGCGCGTGAGCTCTTCATCGCGAAGGACGAGCAGGACAAGCAAGCGGCGATTGAGCGCCTGAACACGGCACGCCGACGCACAATCGAACATGCTCGTGCGCCGGACAAGGCCGGCGGCTCGCACATTCTGTCGTACGCGAAGGAAGGCCTGCCCCCGACCGACACCGCCTTGATTGGCACTGTCGCGGAGATTCGTGACCAGCTTCATGCCCTTAAGGAAGCCGGCGCTGGCTACCTAATTTTTACCATCCTCGGCGGCTCTCGCGACACCCTCCAGCGCTTCGCTGGCGAGATCATGCCGGAGTTTTAAACGGCTCCGGATGAGGAGGATGTGTCTGTCGCCTGATCAGTTGATATGCAGATTGTCATAAACAGGAGTTGCTTTTTATGCTCGTCAAAATTGCCAGTGACTGGTCGGTCTCGCTTGAGGACCCGGAAGACTTCAAGCGATTTGGCGTTAGCGTTGCCACGAGCGCGGACGAACTGCCCCGCCTCCGTGATGCAGTTTCTCGTGCAGGGAGCCTGATCGACAAGGACCCCATGTGGGTCAGCGAAGCGTGGCTCAGAACTGCACCGGGCCGCATTGAGGGAGAGAAATGGCAGGACTCCGTGTCCGCCATGATTGCAGGGGCGAAGAAATATGGCTGGGTCGACGAGGCGAACGGCTCGATCAAGGCTCACGTTGTATGGGCCGTAACGGCTATCTAATCGCAAGCATGCTTAGGAATTTGCAAATGAACCAGCTCAAACTTGATACGGCTTCGCAGATCATCGACGTCGCATTGGCAAAAGGACGGGAGCTTGCGCTCGCTCCTCTTTGTGTCGTCGTGTTAGACGCCGGTGGCCACCTGATTGCGGCCAAGCGGGAAGATGAAGCGAGCCTCTTGAGACCGGATATCGCAACGGGCAAGGCGTACGGATGCCTTGCCATGGGGTTCGGTGGGCGGGAACTGGCTCGCCGTGCGGAGAGGTCGGCGCCATTTTTTACCGCGCTTTCAGGCCTGACAGGAGGGAAAGTGGTGCCCGTTCCCGGCGGCGTCCTGATACGGAACCGGGAAGGATTTCTGCTCGGTTCGATAGGGATTAGCGGCGATACCTCTGTAAAGGACGAGGAGTGTGCCCTTGCAGGAATCGCATCTGTCGAGTTGGTCGCCGATACGGGCGATGCGATGTGACTAGTCACGCCAGCCGACACCTCATGGCGATCCATTGGAGAGACTGATGAAACGTGCAATCTACTGGATCATGGCAGCTGCCGCAGGTGTCGTCGTGGCGAACAACTACTACAACCAGCCGTTGCTGGCTGACTTCGCGCGCGACTTCCATACCGGCGTGCGGCAGGCCGGCATGGTCCCGGTCGCCGCGCAGGCGGGTTATGCGCTTGGCCTGTTGCTGTTCGTCCCGCTCGGCGACCGGCTCGAACGCCGTGCACTAATTAGCACGCTGCTCGCGGTTGCCTGCGTGGCGCTTGCCGCGATCGCGCTGTCTCCGACGCTCGTATGGCTTGTCGCGGCCAGTTTCGTCACCGGTCTCGCGAGCGTGGCGCCGCACTGCTCACACCATTTGCCGCGGAACTCGCCGGTGCCCGGCAACGCGGCGAGGCGGTTGGTATGGTGATGTTCGGGTTGCTGAGCGGCATCCTCGTATCGCGTTCCATTTCCGGATCGATCGCACAACATTTTGGATGGCGAACAGTCTATTGGCTGGCCGCCGCGGCGATGATCGTGACCGCTACTGTATTGTCGTGCGCGTTGCCGAGGGCAGAGCGGAAGTATACCGGCAGCTATCGCGGCTTGATGCGCTCGTTGTGGACCCTGGTTCGCGAAGAGCAGCTGATCCGGCGGACTTCCGCGATCGGTGCGCTGCAGTTCGCCGGGTTCAGTGCATTCTGGACGACCCTGGCGTTTCAGCTTCATACCCTGAATGCCCATTACGGCAGCGAGGTTGCCGGGTTGTTCGGGCTCGTGGGCGTGGGTGGTGCGCTCGCGTCGATGGCCGCGGGCAGATTGACCGATTCGCGCGATCCGCGTCAGGTGGTGGCGGTGGGCAGTGCCATCTACCTCGCGTCATTCGCCGTCTTCGCACTCGCCGGCCACACGATTGCTGGGCTGATTGCCGGCGTGGTCTTGCTCGACCTTGGCGTGCAGAGTGGACACGTGTCGAACATGGCGCTCAACATGAGCATCCGGGGCGGCGCGATGAGCCGTATTAACACAATCTACATGGCGAGCCGATTTGGCGGTGGCGCACTCGGTTCGTCGTTGGGCATCTGGGCGTGGAGTTTGTGGCATTGGCCCGGCGTCTGCGGTGTCGGGCTGCTGGTCGGGTGCGCATCGTTGATACTGCAGGTAGGGCGCCGATCTAAATCGCTACGCGAAGCGCAAGTCGACTGACTTTTCCGAGATTGTGCGAGTAACCCGTGCGCGTTGCCATCGGGGCGTTCATCGCCACGGTCGTTTGTTTACAAAGTATCGAGCAAGGCGCGTGAATCGCGCCAATCCGCCGATGAATGTCCATCTGGAATCCTTAGCAGGATATCCTCTAGCAGGATTCGGGCTTCCGATTTGCGCGTCTCGTCGGCGAGGCGTCTTGCAAGATCAAGGGCAATTCGCAATTCCCACGCAGGCATTCCACACGCTTTCGCATGTTCGAGGGCGTTCCACAGGTGGCCTTCCGTCATGATTGCGTCCGTTTGCATGCCATTCTTCGTCGGGGCTGCGAGGCGCATGAACTCCGGCGTGGCCCAGTGGCGTTGCGGCGCTTGTCCCGCCCTGTCGGCTGCGGCGCGTAAGACATCGCGTGAAGGGCGCGCCAGCCTTTCGTCGTCAACCAGATCCATCAGCATCGGCGTGTAGTGAAAACCGAAGCAGGTACGCTCGAGCGTGGCCAGCAGCGCGACGGTCCGGTCGACGGTCACCCTCGTGGGTTCGGCGCGGGCAAGGGCCCAGAATTCGAACAATTCTCCGTATGTTTTCCAGAACTGGAGACCATGACGCGCCGCCGTTTCGATGAGCGTGCGGGCCGATGCTTCAACCTTGGGAATGTCCCGATTGAGCATGGACACCATGCACATCCCTTCCGCGAGGACGCAACAAAGCGTACAGGCATGATCGAGGGCGGTGGCATGATCAACGGCGAGTTCGGCGGTCGAGACGGCCTGTCCGGCGTCTCCCTGCAGCCACAGAATGCGTGCCAGGTACGCAAGTCCCGCAGCATGCTGACCGAGGCCGAAACGAAATGCTGCGTGCGACGGATGGCTTTCGTGCCAACGCAGTGATGCTTCGACCTGCTCGCGGGCAGCGGCCTGATCACCGCTCACATGAAGGGAGAGACCGACGATTCTTCGCGCAACGGCAACGGCCTCGACGTCATTCGCCAAGGTAGCTGCATCGAGCATGGCATTCGCTTCGCGGAGCGCCTCGTCGTGGTCTCCGGTACGTACTCCGTAGAGCCACAAGCCGTAGTGTGCCTGCAGTTCGATTTCGATATCACCCAGCGTATGGGCAAGCGTCAGTGCGCGGGACCATGCAATCTGCGTTTCCGGGATCGGACCGCGGGCCCATGTCAGCGACGTCCCCAGCGCGGCCCGCAACGCCATTTCATGCCACGCGTCCAGGTCGACGGGTTCACCGAGCGCAAGGGAGATCCAGTGCCGGCAATCGTCCAGCAGGGAAAATTCGACCCAGAAGGGGATGGCAACGGCCAGCAGCCGAATGCCGACATCACGTGATTTTTGTGTGGTCAGAGTCCGCGACAACACGCTGTGAATGTCCTTCCAATCGCGCCGATACGTATCGCGCCAGTCGTTTGTCGGCATGCGCTTCCAGTCGGCAAGCGCTTGCCGGCTCCGTTCAAGGAACCAGGCAGCGTGACGGCGCGGCACTTCGTCGACGTCAACGCTTGCGCCAAGCTGCTCCTGAGCGTACTCGCGAAGTGTCTCGAGCAGTCGGTACCGGACGACGCGCCCGGGAAGATCGGTTTGCAGCAGGGACTTTTGAACGAGACTGGCCAGCAGGTCGGCGGTCCGCCAACGATCGTCGCAGAATCCCGCGACCGCGTGCGCCGCCTCGAGTGTGAATGCAGACATGAACGGAGAGAGGGCGTGGAAGAACCGCCGCTCGTCGTCGTCCAGCAGGCTGTCACTCCAAGCCACCGTCGCACCCAGGGTCTGGTGCCGGTGCGGCGCGTTGCGGCGGCCGCCAGTCAATAGCCGGAACCGATCCGTCAGGCCGGTCAGGACGCCGTGAACGCCGAGCGTTGAAACGCGCGCGGCCGCCAGCTCGATGGCGAGCGGTATGCCGTCGAGGTGCCTGCAGATCGTCGCGACCTCGGCCGCCTGGGTGTCGTCACAGGCGAACTCGTGCATGTGTGCCACGACGCGGTCGACGAAGAGCTGCACGGCCGGATACCCTAGCGTAGCCGTTTTCGTCAGGACGTCAGCGGGCGGGGTCGCAAGTGGCGCGAGACGGAAGATGTACTCCCCATCGGCGTTCAGCACTTGCTGGCTGGTGGCGAGGACGTACAGGTAGGGGTTGATCCGGCTCAGGCGCTCGACGATCCGGCTGATTTGTCCGACGAGATGCTCGCAATTGTCGATGAGGAGGAGGATGCGTTGCCCCTGCAGCCCGATAACTGCATCCGGGGTGGGCTCACCGCCCGTCGGCTCGATACCCAGCGCTTCGGCCAGCGCTGGCCAGGTGGCTTCTGGTGTCGCGACGGCGGCCATTTCCACGAAATGGACACGGCCATCGAACCTCTCCGATCTTGCGCGGGCGGCTTCGAGTGCCAGCCGCGTCTTGCCGATACCTCCAGGGCCGACAATCGTGACAAACCGGTTGTGGTCGAGCAGGCGGACGACCGAATCAAGGTCCTGATCACGCCCGATCATCGGGGTCCGGGTGACCGGCAGCGGCAGGGGGGCGATGTTTCCCGCAGGCGCCCGAAGCATCGACGTGGCCGCTCGCGCCGGTAGGATCGCTCGATAGCCCCGGCCGAACTCCGTGACGATCATGTCGCGGTCGGCTCCGAGCACACGCCGGATGGTGGAGATGTGGGCCTGCAGGTTGTTTTCTTCCACGACTTCGTCGCCCCAGATCCGGGCCAGCAGCGCGTCTTTGGTCACGCATTCGCCGTTCGCCTCCACGAGCACCCAGAGGACGTCGAACGCCCGCTCGGTCAACTTGACCTTTTCGCCGCCGTGCAACATGAGCTTCAATTGCGGGAAGAGGCGGTAGGGTCCGAACTCGATGCCGACATCGCTCGGTTCGGGGTTCGGCATGGTTTGATTCATGGAAGTGAAGCACAGAATGGGCGGTCGACGGCGTGCGACAGGGCCTGACGATTTTAGCAGCACATCGCTCATCTCTGGAGCCGCAATTCAGACGTCTGAAATCCAATCCCAAAGACTGGTCGCCGGATGTGGCGGACGATGCAGATTACGGCGCAACGTGTCTGCGCGGCACTCTTTCAATAATCGGCGCGAGCGACGGATTGCGAAAGTGCATGCCGGCGGGGCACGGACAGATCGTCAACGAGCAAGAAGATGCGGACTGATTCGACGTTTTAGATACTTGTACGGGCGAATTCACTGAATGTGGAAAGCAACATGACAAGAGTGCTTACGATAGAAGACGATGCAATTACCGCGGGCGAAATTGCGGGGGAATTGCGGACGCGTGGCTTCAGTGTCGACTGGGTCGACAACGGAAGAGACGGCATGGCACGCGCGATGAGCGACGAGTATGACGTCATCACGCTCGACCGCATGCTTCCCGGCGTGGACGGACTCACCATTGTTTCCACCATGCGCAGCGTCGCCGTGTACACGCCCGTCCTGATGCTGAGCGCGCTGGGTGACGTCGATGAACGCATTCGCGGCTTGCGCGCGGGCGGCGACGATTACGTGACGAAGCCGTTCAACCTCGCCGAGATGTCGGCTCGTCTGGAGGTGCTGCTTCGTCGTCAGCAGGCGCCGGCAGTTCAGAAGGAGGCGACGCTGCGCGCCGGCCCGCTCGAGCTCGACCTTATTGCACGCAAGCTGAAGCGCGGCAACGAGGAAATTGTGCTGTTGCCGACCGAGTATCGCGTGCTGGAGTTCATGATGCGGCATGCCGGCAGGACGATCACGCGCACGATGTTGTTCGAGGCGGTGTGGGGGTACCACTTCGATCCGGGTTCGAAGCTCATCGATGTGCATATCGGACGTCTGCGCAAAAAGATCGATCCACCCGAAGCACCATCATTGATTCAGACTGTCCGCAGTTTCGGCTACGTCCTGAGCGAGAATTGAGCAAGACCACTTCACTCACGCAAACCCTCGCGTTCGCGCGACGCTGGCACTCGACGTCCGTCCGGCTGATACTTCTCCATGCGGCTGTCTTTTCGGTGTCCATCATGGTGTTGCTCGGACTGATCGCTTGGGCCGTTACGCGCAACATGGAGCGCCAGACGGATGCCATCATGAACTGGCAATTGGTCTATTTCGACTCCGTGGCGGACAGCGACTTAAGCACGGTCATACGCAGGCGGCTCGAACGCGAGCGCATGCACACCAACTATTACGGTCTCTTTACACCGGACCATCGCTATCTCGCAGGCGATGTGATGGCCCTGCCGCCGCAGTTGCCGAGCGACGGTAGCTCGATGATCATTCACCGGACACTCCAGGTTGCCGGAGCGCAGCATCCCCGTGTCGTGCGCGCGAAGGAGGAGCGGCGCGCGGACGGCAGTATCCTCGTGGTCGCGCGGGACATCGGCGAGGAGTCGCAGATCCGCAGTACGATCATCAACGCACTGATTGCCGGCGGGTTGCTGTGTCTTGGCGCGGGCCTGGCGGCGGCGTTCGGATTGAGCATGCGTCAGATGCGCCGCATAGCGCAGATCCGCCGTGTAATTCAACGCATTTCGCAAGGCCATCTTGCCGAGCGCCTGCCGACTGGTGGGCGCGACGAACTGGACATGCTCGCGCATCTCGTCAATCACATGCTGGAGGAAGTCGAGCGTTTGATGAACGAGGTTAAAGGGGCATGCGACGGTATCGCTCACGACTTGCGAACGCCGCTCACCCACGTGTGCGCGCTGCTCGAACGCATCGAGGAACATGCATGCCGCTCCGATGACGAACTGCTGGCAAAGCTTGTCACGCAGGCGCGGGGAGAGACGGATGCGCTGCTCGAGCGGTTTCGCGCGATGCTTCGCATTTCGGAGATCGGCTCGATGAACCGGCAGGGCGGATTCGGCGAAGTCCGGCTCGAAGAGCTTGTCCGGGAAGTGGGTGGACTGTACGAACCGCTCGCGGACGATGGTTCGACGAAACTGTCGGTCGAGGTGACGCCGGTCGAGCCAATACGCGGCGACCGCGCGCTACTCTTCGAGATGCTCACGAACGTCGTGAACAATGCCGTCAAGTTCACCCCTCCGGGCGGCGCGATCCGCATCGCGCTCATGAGCGCACCTGGCGGGACGCGGATCGAGGTGGTCGACGAGGGGCCCGGCATCCCCGAGGACGAGCGCCATGCAGTGCTTCAGCCTTTCTACCGGGCAAAGAACGCGAGTCGGTTCATCGGCTCGGGATTGGGCCTGAGCATCGTTTCCGCGGTTCTTCGCGTCCACGACTTTTCAATGCGAATTACCGATGCGGAACCTGGTACACGAGTGACAATCGACTGCTGGCCGAAAACGCTCGCGTGACGAGGAAACATGGACATTTTCGGAGTTTGCCCCTTTTATGCGCACATTGTTCATTCCCTGTCGGCATCCGTATTCAGCGTGGCTATTCGATGCGCTTCATGAGAGCGGGCATAGCCTGCAGCGTGCCGAGGACTTGCCAGACGGCATCCTGCTGGCGGAGCAGGAAGTGTTCGACGCCGTCGTTGTCACAGCACTTGATCCTCAGGCCCAGGACACACTAGTCGCCGCACTGGGCGTCCTGGCGAGCGCAGCGGGGCCGGCGGCCGTCGTCACCATGATCGGTCAATCGGCGCCGGCCGACCGTGTTCGCATGCTTCACGCCGGTGCGGCGGGCTGCTTCTGCATGCCATTGTCGTTCATCGAGTTGCACGAGCGGCTGCATGCATTACAACGCTTAAGAGAGACGCGACTGCCGCGGTCGCAGGTCGCACAGCATGGCCTGAAGCTGGATCCGGTCCGGCATGTGCTGATTGCGGGCGAAGAGCGTGTGGCCGTGACTCGACTCGAATACCTCCTTCTCGAATGCCTGATTCGACACTTCTTTTCCCCGGTCGCGCTCGATCAGTTGATCCGTTATGCGTGGCCTGATGCGGAGCATGTCGGCCGTTCGAACGTCAATGTTGCCGTTACGCGATTGCGCCAAAAGATTGAACGACGTCTGCCGTGGGTGCAGATCGAAACCATCAAGCGGTATGGCTATCGGCTCGCCATAAGCGGGGAGCGCCGGCCGGCAACAGGGTCGCGTCAAACGTTCGATGCCTCGCTGTCAGGCACGTCCCCGATATTGGACCGTGCCGTTACCGCTTAATTTCCGAAATACCGGGCGCAGTAGTCAGCAGTGCCAACCCATCCACTCGATGCCGTGTGGCCAGCTGGCCGTCACGCTCTGCCTGCACCAGTTCGGGATAGATCTGCGCCCGCGTCTTTGGTGCGGCCTCCTTGTCGTTTGGAGCACGCCTCGCTTACCGCGATCTGAGCCTCGCCGTTAGCGGTCAATGCAGGGCAGGAGCGTGCCTGGGCGTAGGCTGAGGCAAAAGCCGTGCAGCCGAGCAGGGTGACAATCCAATAGGCGTATTTCATTTCAATCGTTACTGGAACGGAGAAAATATGTAATCCACAAAACAGAGAATTCGGTTTATCTGTTTATAAGTATGGGACTTCGCCGGTATAGCGATAGCAATAAAGCCGTAAAGAAAATTTAACCACTCCGCGCACCGAGGATCGCTGCGTAGTCCAGATAGCCAGGCAGACGTTCCTGCGCCAACGCATCCGGCCGCAAGTAAAAGAAAGTTTTACCTGATTGAACTGCTTCCTACGGCCGCGTTCGCGGAAGATGCAACATGTCCGTAACTTCTTCTCGCTCTCCTATGAATCAGCTGCAGGCATTTCACGCGGGTCGTCGAGCAGTTCGACGTGTCCTCTTTGGCCATCGCCTTGCACGTTTCCGGACTAGAGGCGCACTGGTCTACGTAGGACTGCGGCCTATGCGCGCCGAGATATCGCACCTAGTACGTCAATGCATGGCCCTGGTGCCGCGCCGACGCAATGCCCCATCCGACATCGACACTTTCAAATGAACGCCATTGTTCTGGTTGCCCTGCGCCGCCCCCTCACCTTCGTGGTGATGAGCATCCTCATCGTCCTGTTCGGCGCGATGGCCGTATTGAAGACGCCGACGGATATCTTTCCCGACATCCGCGTTCCGGTGGTCGCGGTCGTGTGGAATTACACCGGATTGTCCCCGCAGGACATGTCCGGCCGTGTGGTCTATTACTACGAGCGCGCCTTGACCGCGACTGTGGCTAACATCGAGCACATCGAGAGCCAGTCCCTGTACGGTGCCGGCATCGTGAAGATCTTCTTTCAGCCGGGCACCGACGTCGCCGCTGCCCAATCCCAGATCACAGCGATCTCGCAGACCGTGCTGAAGCAGATGCCGGCGGGCATCACGCCGCCTCAGGTGCTCGTCTATAGCGCGTCCTCGGTCCCGGTGCTGGACCTTCAGGTCTCGGCGGCGAACCTGACGTCCGCGCAGTTGTGGGACATGGCAGCCAACCTGATCCGCCCGCAACTGGTGTCCGTGCCGGGGGTTTCGATTCCGAATCCGTACGGAGGCACAACGCTCAACGTCGAGATCGATCTGGACCAGAGCAAGCTGCTTGCGCACGGCCTCACGGCCGCAGACGTAGGGGCGGCGCTCAGTGCGCAGAACGTGGTGCTGCCTGCGGGTGACCAGAAGATCGGCGCACTCGACTTCATGGTGCAGACGAATTCGACGCCTATCGAGGTGCCGACGTTCAACAGCATGCCGATCAAGACGGTGAACGGAGCGACCGTCTATCTGCGCGACGTCGCCTACGTGCATCGCGGCGCGCCGCCGCAGATTAACGCGGTGCTGGTGAAAGGCAAGCAGTCAGTGCTGATCCAGATTTTCAAGAGCGGCAACGCGTCGACGCTTTCGGTGGTGGCAGGCATCAAGAAGGCGCTGCCCGGCGTGATCCGGACGTTGCCGGCGGGCGTGCAGATCACACCGCTTAACGATGCCTCGGGGTTCGTGCGCGACTCAGTGCTCGAAGTGGTTCAGGAAATGATCACCGCAGCGCTGCTGACCGGCATGATCGTGCTGCTCTTTCTCGGCAGCTGGCGTTCGACGCTGATCGTGGCGACCTCGATTCCGCTTGCGATCCTGTGCTCGATCCTGGTGCTGCACTACACCGGGCAGACGATCAATGTGATGACGCTCGGGGGCCTGGCGCTCGCGGTGGGTATTCTGGTCGACGACGCGACCGTCATGATCGAAAACATCGATTCTCACCTCGAGGCGGGCGCCGAGCTAGAGCCGGGGATTATTACGGCGGCAAACCAGATCGTTGTGCCGACGCTCGTCGCGACGCTGTGCATCTGTATCGTCTGGCTGCCGTTGTTCCAGTTGAGCGGTATCTCTGGGTATCTGTTCCGGCCGCTCGCCGAAGCCATCATCGCCGCGATGCTCGCTTCGTTCGTCCTCTCGCGTACGTTGGTGCCGACCATGGCCGCGTGGCTGCTGCGCGGCCAGGTGAAATCTCATGGGCATGGGCATGAACACGACGCCAATGCTGGCTTCTTCACCCGGTTTCAGCGAGGCTTCGAGCGCAGCTTCACGCAGTTTCGCGATGGATACCGCGACGTGCTGACCGCCGCGGTGATTAATCGCAAGCGCTTTGTCATGGGTTTCGTCGCCTTCGCGGTCGCGTCGATGGGACTGCTCACTTTCCTCGGTCGCGACTTCTTCCCGAGCATCAAGTCCGGCGAAATCGACATGCATATGCGCGCGCCGATCGGTATGCGACTCGAAGATGCATCGAAGATCTCCGTGCTCGTCAATGGCGAAATCAGGAAGCTTCTGCCGGGCCAGGTCACCAATGTGGTCGACAACTGCGGGTTGCCCGTAAGCAGCATTAACCTGGCCTATACCTCGGACGGCGCGATCGGCCCGCAGGATTGCGACATCACCGTTAGCCTGAAGAATGAGCACTCGCCGGTGGACGACTACCGGCTCAAGCTGCGCCGCGAACTGCCGAAGCTCTTTCCGGGCACGGTGTTCAGTTTTTTGCCGGGCGACATTACCGCAAAGATCCTGAACTTCGGCCTGCCCGCGCCGATCGACGTGCAGGTCTCGGGGCGTGGACAAGCGGAGAACATGGCTTACGCGCAGCAGATCGTGGCACGCCTCAGCAAGATTCCCGGTATTGCCGACGTCCACATCCAACAGGCGTTCAATGAACCGACGATCAAGGTTGAGGCGGATCGTTCGCTTGCTTCCGGCATGAACCTGTCCGAAGCCAACATCGCCAATAACGCGCTTGCGACCCTGTCCGGCAGCGGGCAGACGGCGCCGACGTACTGGCTCGACACGACCACGGGTGTCTCGCACCTCGTCAACCTGCAGACGCCGCAGGACCAGCTCGCGTCGATGAACGACCTCGAGACGATTCCGGTCGATGCAGGCAACGGGGACCCCGGCGGCCAGCACTCGCAGTTGCTTGGTGCGCTCGGCACCATGACGCAAACGGGTACGCCGCTGCTGGTCTCTCACTACAACATCCTGCCCGCGATCGATATTTACGCTAGCAACCAGGGACGCGACCTCGGTACCGTCTTCGATCAGGTCGAACAGGTCGTCAAGCAGATGAATTCGCAGCTACCGCACGGCGCGAGCGTGTACCTGCGCGGCCAGGCTACGACGATGAGCACCGCCTACATACAACTGCTGGAAGGGCTGGCGCTTTCCGTCCTGCTGGTGTATCTCGTGATCGTCGTTAATTTCCAGTCATGGCTAGACCCGTTCATCATCATCACGGCGCTGCCAGGCGCGCTAGCCGGCATCGTCTGGAGCCTCTTTCTCACGCATACGAACGGCTCAGTGCCGGCGCTCACCGGCGCGATCATGTGTATGGGTACGGCAACGGCCAACTCGATCCTGGTTGTGTCCTATGCCCGTGAGCGCCTCGCGGAACACGGTGATGCAATCACCGCAGCCATCGAAGCCGGCTACGCCCGGATCCGCCCGGTTCTGATGACCGCGCTCGCTATGGTCATCGGGATGCTGCCCATGTCCATGAGCAATACGCAAAACGCGCCGCTCGGACGAGCCGTCATTGGCGGACTTCTTGTCGCGACGTTCGCCACTCTGCTCTTCGTCCCTTGCGTATTCGCGATGATGCATCGCACCGATAAAAAAGCCACGGAGTCTCATCTATGAACGTAGTAAATCGCGAAGTTGCGGACACGCGCCGAATTCGACCTAAACTGATCGCTGCGATCGCCGCTGTCGTCCTTGGGTGCCTTGTCGTCTACGGCATCGTCGAGCGTCACGACAATGTCACGAATCTCAAGACGCTCGCCGACGACGAGTCCGTACCCCAGGTGCAGGTCATGGTGCCCATGCCGGGGCCTGCCACGCGCGCGATCACGCTACCCGGCAACATCAAGGCCTGGTACACCGCGCCGATCTATGCCCAGGTCAGCGGGTACGTGCACAAGTGGTACGTGGATTACGGCGCGTTTGTGAAGTCCGGAACGTTGCTCGCCACGATTGACACGCCTACCGTCGACGAGCAGTACCAGACGGCGGCCGCCAATCTCGATGTGGCGAAAACCAACAGCACGCTTGCCGACGTGACCGCGCAGCGCTGGAAGTCACTGGCGGGCACGGAAGCCGTCTCGCAGGAAGAGGTGGACGTCAAGGTCGCCGCTGCCGCGGCGCAAAAGGCCGAGGTGGTAGCAGCGGCCCATGAGGTCGCGCGTTACGGCGCGCTGGAACAGTTCAAGAGTATCGTGGCACCGTTCGACGGCGTGGTCATCTCGCGCGACACCGACATAGGCAACTACGTCAATGCTGCAGGCGGCGATGTCAGCGCCCGGGGGACGGGGACGGCGGATGAGATGTTCTCGGTCGCGGATATCCACGAGATGCGGCTCTTCGTCTCCGTGCCGCAGGACTACGCGGACATGCTGAAGCCGGGCCTCGAGGCGACCTTCACGCTGGCCCAGTATCCGGGCCGCGAGTTCAAGGCAACGCTTCTGACGACCGCTAACGCGTTCGATCCGCAGACGCGCACCGTCGTGACGGAACTGGTGGCGCAAAACCCGGATCATCTGCTCTGGCCAGGCACCTATGCGACTGTTCACTTTGTCGCGGCAGCGGACCATAACGTGCTCGTCGCACCCGAGCAGGCGTTGCTGTTCCGCGACCAGGGCATGCAGCTGGCGCTCATCGACGCCAACAACAGGGTGCATCTGCAAGACGTCAAGCTCGGGCTGAATCTCGGCCAGAACGTTCAGGTGCTCTCGGGCCTGAAAGCCACCGATCGTTTTCTCGTCAATCCTTCCGCGGGCACGCTCGAAGGAGAAAAAGTGCAAGTCGTCAGCGGTGTACCGGGAGTCGCGCCGGAAACGGCGTCCCCGACCACGGCATCTGAGCCGGCGGCGCATCCAGGCGGGGATCAGCCGGCCAAGGTCGCAACTGCCGAAAGCGAGCCGAAATGATGCGTGACTTCAAACCTGCTCGCCGCCTTGCAGGGGCCACGCTCCTGGCGTTGCTCATGCCGCTTGCCGGCTGCAACCTTGCGCCGCCCTATAAGGCGCCACAAATGTTGCTGCCGGCCAGTTACAAGGGTACGGGACCCTTCGGGCTCGCGCGTCCGGAAGCCCAGCTCGCGCAAGGTGACTGGTGGAAGATGTTCAGCGATGAAAAGCTCAATGGTCTCGAAGCCAGCCTGATCGCGGCCAACCCCGATCTTCAGGCGGCTGAAGAGACCTATACCCAGGCGCGCGACATCGTGGGCGAGGCCCGCTCGCAGCTGTTTCCGCAGTTGAGCGCCCAGACTTATGCCACGCAGAATCGCCAGTCCGAGGACCGATTGTTCCGCGTCAACGGTGGCGGGGCGAATGTGGAACCGTCGGTCGGTTACGGGGCAGCCCTGACGTGGGAGCCGGACTTCTGGGACGAGATCCGGAACCGGACGAACTACGCAAAGTCCAACGCCCAGGCCACCGCTGCGATGGTCGCATCGGCCCGGTTGAGTCTCGAAGTCGAACTGGCCAACGACTATATGGCGCTGCGCGCGCTCGACTCCGAGCATGCCGTCTATACGAAAACGCTCGGCTATTACGGCGACGCACTCAAGATTACGCAGCTACGCTATGCCGGGAAGATCTCGGCAGGTCTCGATGTTGAGCGTGCGCAAAACCAGCTCTCTTCGGCACAGGCGGCCGATACCGACATAGAGGCGCAGCGAGCCGTGCTTGAACACGCCATCGCCGTGCTTGCCGGCGAAAATCCGTCGACCTTCAGCCTGCCCCCAGAGGACCTGGCACACCTGACGATTCCCGTGATTCCGGCCGGCGTGCCGTCCGCGCTGCTGCAACGGCGGCCGGATATTGCACAGGCCGAGCGGCGAATGGCGGCGGAAAACGCCGCGATCGGCATCGCGCGCGCGGCGTTCTATCCGAACATCCAGTTGGGCGCCAATGGAGGGTTCGAGAACGACGCCTTCGGCGGACTTGGTACCCTGTCCAACAGCCTCTGGTCGATCGGCGCGACGGGTGTGCTGCCACTGTTCGAAGGTGGACTGCGCAGAGCCGAAGAACAGCAAAGCCGCTCCGCGTTCGTCCAGGCCGGGGACAACTACCGCGCGACTGTGCTGCAGGCGTTTCGCGAGGTCGAAGACCAACTCGTGCTGACGAACAAGCTCGCCTCGGAGTATGGCCAGCAGCAAGAAGCGCTTACGTCCGCGCTCAAGGTGCAGGACCTCGCGCTAAGTCTTTATACCAACGGTCTGGACAACTACCTTAATGTGACGGTCGCGCAGGTCGCGGCACTGAGCAGCGAGCTTGCGACCGTTCAGGTGCACAGCCGCCAATTACAGGCAGCTGTCGGGCTGATCGGTGCAGTGGGCGGCGGCTGGAGCACGGCGGATCTGCCCACCCAGAAACAGACCATCCCGTTCAACCCGCTTGCGCTGCACCACTCGCCAGGCGACGTTAGCGAGCCGGATTAAGCACGTGAGCCGCCCCGCTTTGCCTGACAACCGGCGGGACGGCTATTCAGTGTGAAAGCGACCCATCAACTCACTTCGAAGCGACCATGAATCAACTTCAAGCCATGCGCGTCTTCGTCCGCGTCGTTGACCTGGGGAGCTTCGTTCTCGCTGCACGACAGATGAACCTTTCGCCGGGGGCCGTTACCCGTTTGATCAGCACGCTTGAGTCTCAGCTCAAGATGCGGCTTCTGACCCGATCCACGAGAAGCCTTTCCCTCACTGATGCAGGGCGCCTCTATCTCGACGGGTGCAGGGAGATCATTCAGAAACTCGATGAGGTCGACGCCGATCTGAAGCGCGCCGCTCGAGACCCAAGCGGCGTGCTTCGGCTCGCGGCTCCGGTGCTCTTTGCATCGAGAGAGCTCGGGAGCCTGCTCGCCGCCTATCGATCCATTAACGGGCGAGTCGACTTCGAAGTGACCATCTGTGACACTCATGTCAATATGATTGAAGGTGGATTCGACGTGTGCTTTACGTCGAGCCGAGATGTGGTGGGCGCGTCCCTCGTCACTCGCCGCCTGATGTCTGTGAAAGACATAACCGTCGCGTCACCGACATACCTCTCCCGGCGCGGAACCCCAACCGAACCGAAAACATTGGTTCACCATGACTTGCTAACGGTGTGTGATGGCTCTCGACCGTGGCAATTTGTCGACGAATCAACCCACTCCCCGGTTACGCTCAGAAGCATATTGAACTCGACCAACTGCGCCATGGTCCGTGAAGCAGCGCTTGCACACATGGGAATTGCATTCCTGCCGCGGTCGCTTGTGTCCGATGACCTCGCAAACGGTTCACTAAGAGAGGTGCTCGGTCAATTTGATATCGCCAACGAACCACAGCAGGTTTCAATCGTCTATTCCGGACGCAACTACCTCTCGATGAAGGTTCGTAGTTTCGTTGACTTTGTGGCCACTCGTTATCTCGCTAGGGTGGAAGCGGTTGACCTGCGCGTAGTGGCAAGCTCGCTCTCTACAGTAGTTCAGGCCCGTTGACCTGAATGATCGTGCCTGCTTAACGCACCTGAACCTCGAAGTCGACAAGGTATCCGGATACCTCTGTACCGTGCGCGCGAATCAGCGCGATAAGGTCTTCCGGCGTAATCTCGAGACGCCATTCTCGCTGAGTGCCAAGCTTATTCGTATCTAGCGCGACCAGGAGCACGCTGCGACCATCGGCTGAAGCTTCGAGGTGCATCGTACGGTTAATCGTCTCTGTCTGCGGATCAATTTCCGTCAGTAACGACAACGTGCCATGAGTACCAGAAAAGTGCGGGGAGTTCATGAATGAAAGGTTCCTGATAAGTTCGAGGCCTTCACTGGAAAGGCATGCACTTGTTTGCGATCGAGCCCGACCGCCGAATTCCTCGGGTTTGCTTCTTGACTTGACAGCGGCCGGGCAAGAGAGCATCAGGCTTCCGGCCACTGTCGACGTTTCAACCCTTGGTGTTTCCGTAAGCAGCAAGTCTTCCGGAAAAGTGAAGAGCAAACCCGAGCAACGCCAATGTGCCGCCGAATACGCACGCTGTATTCCATCCGCCGAGTCGCCAACTGATACTTGCTCCCCAGGAACCCGCGGCGCCGCCTACAAACATGCCGCTCATGAATAGCGTGTTGATTCGACTTCTTGCCTCCGGTCGAAGTGCGTACACCACGTGTTGGTTGGAGATGAGAGCCGATTGCTCACCGAAATCCAACAGGATGATGCCGACGATCAGGCCAACGAGGCTGCCCCAAAGACCCAGAACCGCATATGACAGCAGCATGATCAGGCAACCAAGCCCGATAACGGCATGGGGTCCACGACGATCAGCGACACGGCCAGCAAGTGGGGCAATCAGAATACCGGCTGCACCAACGATCCCCATAAGGCCTGCCACATCAGCTCCCAAGCCGAAGGCCGCGTGCAGACGCAATGCCAGAATTGTCCATAGCCCAATAAAGGAACCGAACAGCGCGGCTTGAATGCACGTTGCACGGCGCAGTGACCGTTCCTCTCGCCACAACTCCATGAGTGACTTCATCAGGCCAAAGTAGCTGTGGCTTGTCTTGGGTTCGCTGTGTGGGAGTCTGATTAGCAACATTAACCATACAATTGCGCTCATCGCGGCCCCTAGCCAGAACGTGGCACGCCAGCCCCAGTGATCGCCAGTAAATCCGCCGACGGCCCTACCCAGTAGAATGCCGCAGAGCACACCGCTCATCACGGTACCGACGACCTGGCCACGGCGATTGGATGCGGCTAGTTCTGCCGCGAACGGTACGATTTGTTGGGCAACGGAACCTGAAACACCTACTACCGCTGAAGCGATTACCAGCGACCAGGCATTCGGGGCTGCAGCAAGGCCTACCAATGCCACGATTAACACTGCCGCTTGCCAAAGGATCAATTTTCTCCGATCAATCCGGTCTCCCAAGGGGACCAGAAAAAACAGACCGCAGGCGAAACCCAGCTGCGTAGCCGTTGGAACCAGGTTGATCAGGCTAACTGATCGCGGGAAAGCCTGCTGCAATAGTTCCAGGATCGGCTGGTTGAAATAAATATTTGCGACGAAGACACCGCAGGCGACCGCCATCACCATCAGCAGTGAAGTATCCAGCTGATGTGTTAACGCAGGCTCTTCAAGGGCGGCGGACTGCGCCCGAGATTCCCGACCAACCATATTTTGTGACATGTCCAGACTCACGACGAAGTACAGGGACCTTCATGGTGATATGGCGCACGCGAGAAGTCTTTCACCTACAAGTTCAGACGTCTGAAATCTCTGTTGGTCCGCGCAATCTTGCTGTTCCGACAGACTAGGCGCAGCACGCCAACTCGGGCTGCGGCTCTCACCTATCGCGTTTCACGCCCCATAGGGTCGGCGCTTTTCTCGCGTTCCGCCGTAAGCGATCGCTGACCGAACACGGGAATGATCTGCGGCAGCATCGCGGCGCTGGCAAAGACGAGCCCAACGCCACACACGCCTGTCCAATGCCATAGGCTCCACGCATAGTTGGCAAGCGCGGCGCCGATCGCCCCGCCCGCAAAGCGGATCGTCATATAAAGCGTGTTGGCGCGGCTCATCGCAGTGCTCCGAACCGCCAGGTTGCGCGCCATGTTCGAGACATGCGAGCTTTGCAAGCCGAGGTCGAGCAGGATCACGCCGACGATTAACCCGCCGATGCTCGCGCCTTTCCAGGTAAGCAGCACATACGAGGCGATGAAGACAATGCTGGCGGCGAAAATGACACGGCGCGGATCGCGGGTATCGGCCAACTTTCCAACAGCATAGGACGCGCTTGCGCCGGCGACACCGACGAGGCCGAACAATCCGGCCGTCTCGCTGCCGTAATGGGCGTTGAGGGCGTGCAGGTGAAACGCGAGCGTCGTCCAGAAGGCGCTGAAGGCGGCAAATTGCAACGCCGCGATCGAAGCGGTCTGCCGTACGACGGGCTCCTCGCGCAGCAACGCAAACAGCGAATGCATCAACACGCGATAGCTGTCCGAGAAGGTCGGCTCGACGCGTGGCAGCACGCGCGCAAGGATGGCGGCAACGGCCACCATCGCGACTGCCGCGAAGGCGTAGACGGCGCGCCATCCGAAATACGCAGCGATCGCGCCCGATACCGTGCGAGAGACGAGGATGCCGCAAAGCAGGCCCAACATCACGATGCCGACGGCCTTGCCGCGGCCTTGGGGTCCTGCAATCTGTGCCGCAAAAGGCGTGAGCAGTTGCGGTGCCACACTTGCCATGCCCGCGGCGAAGCTCGCCGCCACGGCCCAAGGCAGCGTGGGCGCTGCCGCCATCGCGACGAGCGCGACGACGGCCGCTGCCAAAGTGACTGTGAAGAGCTTGCGAAGCTCAACCTTGTCGCCGAGCGGAATGAAGAAGAGCAGGCCGAGCGCATAACCTGCCTGCGCGGCGATGGAAATCGCGCCGGCCTGACCTTCGGTAACCCTGAACGTATGCGCGAAATCGACGAGCAGCGGCTGGTTGTAATAGTTGTTGGCGACAACGAGCCCGGCTGCGAGTGCCATGACCCAGTAGATCGATTGCTTCATCTGCGTCCCTCCTTCGCTGGAAATTTTCGAAGTGCTCGCGCACTCGATCCGAGGCGTCGCGTGCGGGCTTTTGCGGTTTGCTCAAAGCTGAATGTAGACTATTTCTTAAATCGGGAGTACGGTCATAAAACGGTAAGGATTCTTGCGATTTGAGGAAGGGTGACTAATGGACCGATTCGACGCGATGAATGTGTTTGTCCGAGTGGTGGAAGGCGGCAGTCTGTCTGCCGCCGCACGTGCGATTCCTATGTCGCTGACTTCGGTGAGCCGACACTTGTCGGCGCTCGAGAAACAATTCGGCATACAGTTGCTGCGGCGCACGACACGGCACATTGCACTGACGAACGAGGGGCGCCTGTTGTTCGAGCGCGCGAAGTCGATCCTCGCGGAGCTGGATGAAGTGGGCACGTTGCTCGGCGCGGGCCGCAGCGAGCCGGCGGGCCGTTTGCGCATCGCTGCGCCCACGCTGCTCGGCCGAACCGTCATCGCGCCGCTCTTGCCGTACTTCCTTGCCCGCCACACCGCAGTTTCGGTCGAGCTGCTGCTGATCGACCGCTCGGTAAATCTGGTAGAGGAAGACATCCACCTCGCGATTCGGGTGGGCCGCCTTCCCGATTCGGCGCTCGTGGCACGCAAGCTCGGTGACGTGGGCATGATCGTTTGCGCCGCGCCGTCTTATATCGAGCGCCGCGGCGCGCCTTGCTCGCCTGACGAGCTGCGCCAGCACGACTGCCTCGTTTTCTCCGACCAGCCTGGCCCCGTCGATTGGCGCTTCAAGTCCGCAGGCGCTCGCCATTCCGCCCGCATTACGGGCCGTCTCTGGGCCAACGCGCTCGACGTGCTCGCGGCCGCGGCGATCGACGGCGCGGGCATCGTGCGCGCCCCGTCGTGGCAAGTGGCGGACGACCTCAAGCGCGGCCGGCTGCGGCGCATCCTTCAAGACTACGAACCAATGAATGCACCCGTGAATGTGCTCTTTGAACGCGCCCGACGCACGGCGCCCTCTGTGCGGACCTTCCTCGACTACCTGGTCGAATCGACGAAAACGGGGCCGCTCGCGGGCACGTCCTGCTTCGGCGAAGCGAATGGTGCGGCAAACGGGTGAAATTACGCGACTTCGCGTAGCGCAGCTGCATTTCCAAACGTTCGGTATTGGGTGACCGCGTAGTCGATGAACGCGCGTACCTTGCGCGGCATGTTTTCACGGCCCGAATAAAACAGAGAAACATCACGCGCGCCGCCGTTGATGCTAAAGCGCTCGAATAGCCTGATGAGCGTGCCACGCATAAGATGTTCGGTGACGAACGAGGCGGGCAGCAGCGCAATGCCCATGTGGCTGAGCACGGCCTCGCGTGCGACCAGGCTGTTCGTGGTTGTGAGTCCGTAGCGCACATCCACCTGATGGCTCTTGTTGCCGTCGGTGAACGTCCATGTACGCGGCGTTTCGTATGGAGTGCCTAGCAAGCTGTGCTCGACCAGGGCGTCTGGCGTGGTCGGCGTGCCGCGCTCGGCAAGGTACGTGGGCGATGCCACGAGGATTTCCTTCATTACCGCAAGGCGGCGGCAAATGAGCATCGAGCTGGCGAGCCGATGGTCCTCAGAGAAGCAGACGTCAAAGGAACCTTGCACGAAATCGATGCGTGCGTCGAACGCGGTGACGTCGAAGTTGACGCGAGGATACAGAGCCCTGTAGCCCGAGAGTACTCGCGCTAGTCCGGAGTTCACGATTGTCAGCGAAGCGGCGACGCGCAACGTACCACTGACGTCCCCACTGGTTTCTCGCAAATTGGATTCCAGTGCATCCAGACGCTGGACAATGTCGCGGCATGATTCGTAGTACTCTTTGCCGCTTTCGGTTAGCGATATGTGCCGCGTGTTCCGGTTGAGCAGCCGTGCCTTCAGACGCTCCTCCAGCCCGGAAACGTACCGGGTGATGGCCGAAGTGGACGTGTCGATCTGCTCGGCTACCTTGGCAAAGCTGCCTAGCTCGACGACCCGCATAAAAATTCTCATTGCCTGAAGCTGGTTCATAGGAGAGCGAGAAGACGTTACGGACATCTCGAATCTTCCACGAACGCGGCCATCGGAAGCACTGCAATTGGGTAAAACTTTCTTTTACTTGCGTCCGGACGCGTGAGCGTAGGAACCTTCGCCAGGCTTGCTTGTTTTGCAGGCGTTCGACGCGGCGCAGCAACCACCTATCGGCTTCGCAGATCATCGCAAGGTCGCCGGATCGGCGACCTTGCATGTTCAGATCGATTGATTGAGCGCGGCGCGCTGAGTGCGGCCGCGGCCGAGCACCGCGAATGCCGCGCCAGCCACGACCGGTCCAATCAGCGCTTCGCCGTATTCCGGTACCCACATGTGCACCATGGTCGCCGCGATCGAGCCCAGCGCCCATGCTGCGAATGCCTTGCCATGGAACGGTTCGGCGTCGTCGACTCTACCCGCGTTGCCGAAGAACAGTCGGTCCATGATCATCACGGCGCCGATCGGCGACACGAACATCCCGAGCATGCTGAGCCAGTACGGGAACAGACTCCAGACCCCCGCAACCGCGGCCAACCCGCCGATGAGGCCCAATACCAGGGTCATCAGGCGCATGCGGCTGCCGAACAGATGGCTGTAGCCGACTGCACCGTTATAAAGACAGTGCGCACAGACCGACCCCAAATTGACGAACACGAATATCAACGCCAGGACCGACACCACGGGCCCGTGTCCGCTCAACAGCGGCAGGAAGTCGCCGCCGTTTTGCGCCGGGTTGACCGCCGCGCCCGCCGCCACCACGACCGCGCCGAACAGGAAGGCAATCGAGTTGGCCACGGGGAAAGCAGTGAAAGAAGCGAGCACGCCTTCCGGGCCGTTCTTCGACCAACGCGTGAAGTCCGCCGTCATCGTGCCGGCGTCCGCAAAGCCTGCGATGACGATCGTGACCGCGCCACCGAAGGTCATCGTCCCCGCGGTTCCGGTGTACGCCATGATGCTGGAAATGCCGTGCTCTCCCGCGGCGAATCCCACGCCCACCAGACCCATGATGACAAAGAAGGGCACCGCGATCAGGCCGACGATGGAAAGCGCCTTGATGCCGAGGAACGTGATGAAGGCGTAGAGAATCATCGCGAATACGATCACGGCTGTGGCCTTCCAGCCGAACGCAGTATGGATGCGGAAAACATCAGGGTTCGGACATAAACGGCGGGACGAACAAGATCAGGAACCTGCGGCTGGATTTGCACTGAGGTTGGTGACAACGGGAGGCTGGATATGGCGCCACGGCTGCGCGACTTCGAACGCGGCGGCGGCACGCAGCACGGTGGCGTCGGCGAGATGGCGGCCATCCGCTTATCAAGATGAATGTCGCACTGCAGACTCCACCTATCCAGGAACTCTATCGTGATCTGAAGAGGGTAGTTTTGCTTAGAGAAACTGGTTGCTGCGTCACCGCGCCGAGCGGCTTTGGCAAGTCGTTTGCATTGCGCCTGTTACAGGCAATGTTCCGCGAAGACTTCCCCCACCTGCCCGTGTATAGGCACAGCGTATTTAATCATCGCGTTGAGTCGGTGCGATCGTTTTTCAAGCATTTCCTCGAGACAGCGCGCAACGGCAACACCACCGGCGAGACGTACGATCTTAGGTCTCGCCTGTCACACACGCTAGTCGACGAGACTCAGTATTGCGAAATGGGAATGGTCCTTCTTCTCATCGATGAAGCCCAGGAAAGGCTTTGTCAAGTTGACGGCTGTAGACTACCTGTTTGGCTAAAGCGTAGTTATCCTTATTACATAGCTTTCTGAGATGCGGAAGTGACAGTCCAACCATGCCATGTGGCGAAGCGTTCCTGAAGTACGGCACGATGACTTGCTGCGTTCATCTGATGTCTGGGCAGCGCAAAGTGCTGCCGGATCGGGCCAAAACATGAGAGAAACGCTTGCGTGCGACGCGCATCGCGAAAGCCGCACATCTGGCGTTCGCGCCTGCGGGTCGGCTGGTGGCTGTTCTCGGCACGGTTGTTCACACGCGCAGCCGCCTTGAGGAAAACGTGCTTCACATGAGCAAGCTCAGGAATGTCAGCCTTCGCCGCTGGATAGCTGCGCAACTGGTCCGTCACGATCTTGCGCGGCACCGGGTTGGAACGCAGCACCTTCCGGAAGAAGCGCTTTGCCGCAGCCTTATCGCGCCGCTTTTTGCACCAGCACATCGAGCTCAGCACCGTACTCGTCGACCGCTCGCCACAACAGATACGGCTCACCGCGCAGTGTCACGAACATCTCGTCCAGATGCCATATGCTGCCCGCCCTGGGCCTCGCTGCTTTGGCGCACCGGGCGAATTCGGCGCCGAACTTGTCGCACCAGCAACGGATCGTTTCGTACGTGACCACGACACCACGCTCGAGCAACAACTCCTCGACGTCGCGCAGGCTAAGGCTGAACCGGAAATACCACCGAACCGCGCAGCTGATGACGACGGCAGGGAAGCGGTGACGGTGATAAAGCGATTTCGTTTTCTTCATCAATTCATTCTACCGCCGCCTCCCCATCAACCTGACAGTGCCTCGCCGAGCTTTATTGACAGCCACTTTGGCCCGTCGAACCGTAGCACGCCGATCTTTGCCGCGCACGGCATATACGACGACGTGTTGCCGATCAAGTTAGGGGAGGCCGCACGCGACTTTGCGATCACGCGAGGTTACAAGGTCGACTGGAGCGCGTATCCGATGCCGCATTCAGTGTGCGCGGAAGAAATACATGCGCTGCACGCCTGGCTTGGCACGCGCCTCGCAGCATCTTCCTGAAGCGTCCCGCAGAGTGTCTTGTTGTAGAGCACAAGCCGCTCCCGGCGCGTCCGAGCCGAAGTTGGCTTACATCTTGCGGCGGCCACCAATCGGGCGCGAGGATGGGCGCCGACAAATGGAAACGGCGTTGATCTGGTCCGGTCGGGGTCCGTCCTGAATAAGCGGAGAAAAGCACGATCGCTCTAACGTTCGATTATCTAGCCGCCGCCTTGCCATTTAATCCGATGCTTTTCCTCGGTTTCACGGTGACGCCGATCATCATCGATGTGGAGATACTGGCTCGTTGTCGTGAGGGAGGCGTGCCCCAGATTGTCGCGGACTAACCGAAGATCCACCTGCTGATCGGCCATGTGGGAACCCGCGCTATGCCGAAGCCAGTGGGCTGATGCCTGCTCAAGCCGGCTGGCCCGCCCTGCATTCGACTCGCCATCCGTGCGCAGGCGGGTCGCTGCGCCCGCGAAAACCTCCTTCACAATCTTGTGGAGCGCAGCGCGTGTCAGCGGCTTGCGTGCCTCGCCAACCGGCAGCACCAGGGGCGTACTTTCGCCGGGCAGCGGCAGGGCGGATAGCTCATGGGCGCGGCGATAGCGCGTAAGCTCCGCCATCATTTCCGCAGTCGCGGGCACCAGCCGCTCACGGTCGCCCTTGCCGGTCACCTCGAGCCACCAGCGATCGCGCCCGGCCGCATCGCGCCGGCTGAAGAACTGTCCCATCGTGTTGGCGCTGACCTCAGTGATGCGCAGGCCGCCCAGATACAGCAGTGTAAAAAGCCACCGCACTCGCGCGTGATGAAAGCGCTCGCGCGCCGTTTCGCGCGGCATCGATCCGATGTAGCCCTTGACCTCCTGCCACAGTTCCGGCTCAAGGTACCGGGTGATTCGTGGCGGGGCCTTGCGCGCCCGCTGGCGTGACAGGGACAGCGGATTGCCGGCGAGATAGCCGGCCTGCACCAGCCACGCAAACATCACATTGAGGATCACCATTGCCTGACGCTGGCTGGCGGGGGAGAGCGGCCCGTAGAAAGGGCGCCAGCGTGAGTCGCTGCGCGGATGTTTCCGCCCACCCCCCGCGACCCAGACGGCTCGCGGCTGGGGATCGGCGAGGAAGTGCTGGTAGACCAGCAGGTCTTCGTGGGTCAGCGAGGAGAGCGGCTTGCCCAGCTGGACGATCGCCCAGAGCAGCAGGCGTTCGGCTTCCTTGCGGTAGTTCTCGAACGTGGTTTTCGTGTCGGTGAAGCGCGCGAGCCACGCGCGGAGCGCATCGAGGTCAGTGGTCGCCGCGATCTGGGCCTGTTGCCCGGTGGCCCGGTTTCTGCCATCCCGCCCGTCCAGCACGGCACGGATCACCAGCGCGTCGAGCGGCGCGGGCACGATGGACACGGTTGGGGTGGTGGATTCGGGCATGGCAAAAATGAGACTTAACCGGAGACGGACCTGAGCCTCTTATTTTCAACATTATACGCATAATGTCAAAATTATAAAGTATATGCATTAGATATATAGCGGTTTACGTTATATTATTTACTTAATTTCACCGAAATTGCACCCATGTCCGACGTCCTGCCCGATGAAGTCCGTCTTGCCGCCGAAATCGACCGCCTGAAGGCCGCATTCCCGAAGACCCGCGAGCTGTACCGTGAAGTCTGCGCGCTGCTGTTCTTCCGCTTCGGGATCACGCCGACCGCGAACCGGCTCTATCAGCTGGTGAAGCGCGGCAGCATGAGTACGCCGACTCACGTGCTCGGCGAGTTCTGGGTTGAGTTGCGCGAGAAGAGCCGGGTGCGGATCGGGCATCCCGATCTGCCGGCGGAGTTGCAGGCGGCTGCCGGGGAACTTGTCGCGACGCTGTGGGCGAGGTCCACCACGTCAGCACAGGCGGCGCTCGAGGCACTGCGGACTGACGCCGAGGCGGAGAAGGCCAGCGCGCGCAACGAGGTAGTGTCACTGCAGGCCGAACTCGTGCGGACCGAAACGGCGCTCGAGCAGCGCACCGGCGCGTTGCTGGCGGCACAGGTGCGCATTCAGGAACTGGAGCAGGCGCAGGCCGCCGGGGAGGCGACGCGTCAGGCGCTCGAGACCGAAATCGCGCGACAGCAGGACGAGATCGGTGCGCGGGACCGGGCACTGGTGCAGGCGAGGGCAGATTTTTCGGGTGAACTCGACAAACTGCGGAGCAGCGCTGAGCTCGCGGAAGAGCGTTTGCGGGCGGCCGAGAAGCGGGCGCTGCTTGAGATCGAACGTGAGCGGGGCGTGAATGCACGGTTCCAGAAAGAGCTTGAGGCGACCGCGCGCAGGGCGGAGCAGAGCGAAACCCGGCAACGGGAGGAAATCCAGGCGCTGCAGGTTCAGCTTGGCGACGCGCGTCATCGTTCAGGTGTCGTGGAAGGGAGTCTGGAAGCGCTTCGCATTTCGAATGCGGCATACGCCAAGGAACTCGATGCGCTGAGATTCCAACTCGCGACCACCGTCGCGAACCAGGCCGCGACACGGAAGCGCCCGCTATCCTCCGTCGAGACCAACAAGCCTCGCCGCGCTGCACCCAAGGTCGCAGCACGAAAGCGATCACCATCCTGATTTTAGTATTGGCCCGTAGAAGGTGTTATGCAATGTTGTTAAGGGCTGCTTCAATGTCGTGCTCAGCCGGTCACCCCACTTCGATGCCGCCTTGGTTCATGCGAAGCGCATCGATCGGTAGCCGGCTAGTACTAGTCTTTACAAGTGGGCGCAGCGCTTTCCGCTTCAGGCTGAAAACAGTCATTCAGTGCGCAAACTTCGAACAACCTCGTGCTATAAAGCTTCCTACACGCGAGTCGTAAGATTTAACTCGACAAATAAAGAATGATCTCAATCAAGCCTGAGGACGGGGCATGCGGATAGAAAAAATCGCGATCGAGAATTTCCGGCTCTTACAGAGCACTGAAATGTCACTTGAACGGACGACGACACTGATCGTCGGCCGCAATAACAGTGGCAAGACGTCTATCACGGAGTTCTTCGCACACGTCCTCGGGGATGAGCCGAAAAAGCTGCGGCTTGAAGATTTTTCGGCAGCGAGAAGAGATGCCTTTCTCGTCGCCAGGCGGCTGCGTCGCGAGGGCAAGGACGAGAAGGATGTCCTTGCGGCGTTGCCGGTCATAACGGCTACCGTGTTCGTGACTTACGACCCAGCCAACGAACTTGGTGCACTCGCGCCATTTGTGATCGACCTCGATCCCGAGTGCAAGACCGCAAAGATCCGTATTGAATATAAACCGGCACAGACGGGCTTGGCTTTGCTGCTTGATCCACCTGTCCCGGCCGGAGAAGCAGATGACGCTGCGCATTTCTTTAAGAACCTCAAAGAGGCTGTTCCGAAGACCTACGAGTATCACGTTACGGCGGTTGATCCCACCGATTCTTCCAACGAGCGCATCATTGAACTAAAACAGCTCGGTAAGCTTTTTCAGTGCGGACTTGTAGGCGCGCAAAGGTCTCTTGATCAACACAAGCGCGGAGAGCCAAACGTCCTGGGTAAGCTGCTAGAGGCATTGTTCACCACGGCGACAAGTGCCACAGCAACCACAGCAGACCAAGCGATTGCGGCTGAACTGAAGGCTGCTGTCTCGAACATCGAGCAAAGCATCCATGAGGGCTTCAACGAGAAGCTCACCGCGTTGCTGCCTAAGATCAAGAGCTTCGGGTATCCAGGCCTCAATGACCCGGACTTGCGGACGGAGACGGCTCTGAATGTCGCCAGTCTCCTCAGTGAACACACGAAGGTCTTCTACACGGGGGCACATGGGGTCCATCTTCCTGAGGGATACAACGGTCTTGGCGCTCGAAATCTGATCTATATTCTTCTTCAGCTTCTGAGTTTTCACAAATCTTTTCGCACTAACCCAATCCTACCAGTAGTGCATCTGATCTTCATCGAGGAGCCTGAGGCCCATTTGCATCCGCAAATGCAGGAGGTCTTCATCAAGCAGCTGAATGCAGCAGTCCAAGCTTTTTCGGTGGAGTATCCAGATCAAGAGTGGCCGGTCCAGTTTGTCGTCACGACGCATTCATCGCATATCGCGAACGCGGCCCCGTTTGATGCAGTCCGCTACTTCCTCGCCAAGCCCTCCCCAAATGGCGCAACGCGGCACACAGTCATTAAGGACTTTCGGAAAGGAGCTGACAAGATCAAGGACCCGGATCGGAGCTTTCTGCATCGATACATGACCTTGACGAAATGCGACTTGTTCTTCGCCGACAAGGCCATTTTGATTGAAGGCCCAACCGAGCGTCTCTTGATGCCGCGCATCTTCCAGCTCATCGACGAAACGCTAGACGAGTCCAAGAAACTCTCTCAGCAATACGTATCGACAGTGGAGGTCGACGGAGCGAACGCGAAGATTTTCTCGCCGCTACTTGACTTTCTCGAGTTGAGGACACTGGTCATCACCGATCTTGACGCCGTAAAGATTGGCGATAAGGGGCGCTACGTGAAGTGTCCCTACTCGCAGGGCGAGCGGTCATTGAACACGACTCTTCGCGATTGGTTCAAGATCAAAGATGGTGAGGCACTCACCTTAGACATTCTAAAAGCAAAGACGCCGGAAGATAAGGTACAGGGCTATCGACGAGTCGCTTACCAGATTCATGAAGCTGAATCTAAGTTCTGCGCGCGCACATTTGAAGATGCATTCATCCTCGCCAACCCAACGCTCTTTGCTTTGAACACCGGCGACCATTGGGGCGACCTTTCGTTCGGCATTGCCGCAGACCTGGGCAAGGTCGAGACCGCATTGAAGTACGGTCTTTCCGAAGACGCATGGAAGGTGCCTGCGTACATTAATGAAGGCCTCCTTTGGCTCGCAGATTCCACACCGCTGCTACCTGCCGCCCCGGCCGTAGATGGAGGCGTGGCTCATGGCGCCTAAAAAACTAAGTCCTGCGGTTGAAGCTGCGCAAAAGGCGCAGGAGCGCGTCAATCATTGCATTGAACATCACCAGTGCTTCCGGCTCGAAGCCGGCGCAGGAGCGGGAAAAACCTACTCCCTCGTCCAAGCCCTTAAGCGGCTCATCTCTGATCGCGGCTCAGATTACTTGCGTCGCGGCCAGAAAGTCGCATGCATCACTTACACAAACGTCGCAAAGCGAGAAATTTCGCAAGAGATTGACGAGCACCCGGCCGTACTGGTTGAAACCATTCATGCGTTCTGCTGGGGATCCATGGGCCAGTTTCAATCCGTTCTCAGAGCGGAAGTAGGAAAGCTCCAAAGGCATGCGGACAAGATCACAGAAGCGGGCGGCGTTGGCAACCGACGTATTGAGTACGACCTCGGATATTTCGGCATCCACGATGACCGGATCACTCTACATCACGACGATATCCCAGAGCTGATGGCCCGCTTCCTGGCGATGCCGAAGTTCCAGCAGATATTCACTGGGTCTTACCCGGTACTGTTCATTGACGAATACCAAGACACGAATGACGAGTTCATGGGTGCGTTGGCGGCATACTTTCTAGAGCCTAAGAAGGGCCCACTAACCGGTCTGTTCGGCGATCACTGGCAGACCATTTACCGGGACGATTTCGACTTGGCTGCACTGCCCAACGTTGAAGGAATCGATAAGGGCTCGAATTTCCGCTCTGTGCCTGCCGTAGTCGACATGCTCAACCGTCTTCGGCCTACTTTGCCTCAGGTCGTTGATGACGAGACAGCGCAGGGTGAGGCGCGCGCGTTCCATACTAATAGCTACACAGGGGAGCGGACTGACACCGCACACTCAAAACTGGACACGCCACCAGATGTCACGCGTGCCTATGTCGCCGCGCTTCGCAAGCAACTTCAGGATGATGGTTGGGACTTCTCCCCGGGAATCACGAAAGTTTTGATGCTAACGCACGCCGCCCTCGCGGCCGAGCAAGGCTACCCCTCAATCGTTGAAATATTCAAGTCCCATCAAGACGCCATTTCCAAGCTCGATGATGCAACTTTGGAATTTCTTGGCAGAGTTGTGGAACCTACATGTGCAGCGTACAAGGCGAAAAAGTACGGGCAAATGTTCGACCTGCTTGGCGTGGCGGCAACCCTGCGAAAGCCTTCAGAAAAGCAGGCTTGGGCAGGTGACATGAAAGCTCTCGACGCTCTGCGCGAAAGCGGCACTGTTGGCGAGGTGCTGGATCTCCTAAAAAGGACGCGCCGACCTCGTTTGCCTGACAACGTAACCCGTCGTGAGGACGACATGGCAGCGTTTGATCCGTCTGCGGGAGAGCCAGAGAAGCCCTCGGTTAGCCGCCATCGACGTTTGCGTGACGTGAAGTATCAGGAGATCGTGAAACTCGTACGCTTTGTCGATGGCTTCACGCCCTTCGCCACTCAGCATAGTGTCAAGGGCGCAGAATTTGAGAACGTCCTCGTCGTCTTCGGCGGCGGTTGGAACCATTACAACTGGCCGCGCATGCTTGAATACATGGTTGCCGGTGCGAAACCGACGGCCGCACATCAGAAAGGCTTCAACCGCGCCAGGAATCTCTTCTACGTCAGTGTATCTCGGCCAAAGCGCCGTCTAGCAGTGCTTTTTACCCAGACGATGAGCGACAAGTCCTTGGGGGTGCTCAATACGTTGTTCGCCAGCAAGGTGGCTGCGGTTAACCTAACCTAGACTTCAGCCAATCACATCGGGCGGCAGTCGGCTAGGAGCGGACGTTTATGGGACGCAGACAATGCCCGCCTCAGGTTGATTGGAGACGTTCAGCAGAACCGTTCAGGCAGTGGCAGCGCGCCCGTTGAGGAGGGTTATAGAGCCAGCGCTGGTGACCGCTCCGTGGTGAATGAAGACTTCAGTCTGGCTTTGAACCGACGAGGCCACAGGGCAAGAGGGGCATGAAGAACAACCGGGTCGCCTTAACTGGCCAAGTAAGCCTGATAGTCCACGTACCCTTCAGCGCCGCCATCGTAGAACGTTGTTCGGTCAGGTGTCCCCAGCGGGCAGCAATTCTGCAAGCGCGCGACAGGGTCTCCCGCCTCGCGCTGCGCGACGATCAGCTCAATTAGGGCATGTCGGCCGCCCCGTAGGACGCGACCAGTTTGCAATGGCATATCCGGGTTCCTGATAATGACCAACACCATTTCAAAAGGGGCAAACGAAAAAATGAGCGAAGCAAGAGATCTGAACCAAGCTGTCAAAGCCGATCCACTGGGGCCTGCCGAACGTGCCCGCTCTAACTTCGTACGCGACATGGTGCAGCGCCGTGATGGCTCAACGCTCGCCTCGACGACGTGGTCTAGCCCGACTCCAAAGCGCATCGTGCAATTCTGGAACGATCTGCAGCGATTGCCTGAAGACGTCAGAGCCTGCATGGACTCGTGGAAACAACTCGAACGGATTGGGTTTGAGTTAGAGGTGTTCGATGAGAGCTCTGCCAGAACGTTCATTCGAAACCGCTTAGGTGCTCGCCATGAGAGAGCCTTTAACAGGTGCTACCACCCTTCAATGATGTCGGACTACTTTCGTTACTCGTACGTGCTCGTTGAAGGAGGATTCTATATCGATTCCGACGATGTCTACCACGGCACGCCGATCGACCAACTGTTCCTGGATGGACGGCTGAAGCTTCAGCCGTTCTGCTACGACGTCGCAACGTCTCAAATGGTGGCACCGTCGATCTTTGCTGAGCCTGACGCCCACCAGCCGGGGTGGATCTTCTACTTCAACACCACACCTCTGATCGCGTCGCGCCATCATCCCATCGTTGAAAGAGCGTTGTTGAACGCCACCTTATCCCTTGAAGCGAATCTAGCGAACGGGTTGCCCGAGGTCCAGGCTACGACCGGTCCTGGCAACCTCACCCGGTCGGTGTTCGAAGTGTTAAACGAAGGATGCTCGCCTGACGCGATGATGGTTGTGCACGATTGGGAACTGACATCCACCAGCCAGTGGCCACTTAGCTACCGCAACGACTCGAGGAACTGGAGGCTGTCCAATCAGCAGGCGTACCGTTCATCCCCACTTTCGGACTTGCGATGAATCCGGCACGTCCCCCCCTGGCCGCTCTTCGTTTGGCGTTCCGCCTAGGGCACAGCCTTCGCAAGATGCTTCCGGTGCAGACGTCGAAAGCATTCGGCGCTCAACGGATGTCGAACGGTCCGAAGATTGAAAAGATCTACGTAATCAACCTCGACCGGGAGCCAGCCCGTTGGTCACGCGTCAAGCAAGAGCTTGGACGCATACGAGATAGGTTCGGCAATGATCTTCTCAACCTCACGGAACGGCATGCCGCTGTGGATGCGAGGCGTTTTTCGCAGGACCCTCTCAAAGACGCAGATGTCGATCCCTATTACACGTTGGCAGATCAACTTTTTGTCGAGCCTCAGCCGCAGACACTTCCGACGCGGTACGAGCTTGAAGCACCGATCCAAATGAGCAGGGCTGAGGTGGCGGTTGCCAAATCACACATTGAGGTTTGGAGACGAGTTGCGCAGGGTACGCAAGAACATGCTCTCATCCTCGAGGACGACGTGTGGTTTCATCCCAGTTTTGCCCGTCATTTGGACCAAGCTTGGAAGGATATTGCGATCGACCGCGGAAAGCACGAAGGCTTCGATGTGCTTTATGTGTCGTACATGGAGGTAACACATGGTGCTCCAAAAATGTTTGTGTCGAGCCATGTATTCCGACCGGTTCGCGGACTGTGGTATATGTCCGGGTACATACTCTCCCGACAAGGCGCAGAAAAGCTTCTTCGTTTGCTACCTTGTCGCGGGCCGGTCGACCTTTGGATCAACCACCAGTTCAGCGTGCTGAACGTGCGAGCAACGAGGCGCTCTCTTGTTCGTCAAAGACGAGACGCCTTCTCCACCAATTCGTACTCGATTCTTCCCACCCTCTCCACGATCGGCGCGATCAACAGCGAGGGCGCTGCCCTGTTCAACATTCGTCCGACTCAGCTACCTGTTTTTGCATTTGGCCCTGCCAACTCGGGTCAGTCTTCTCTCGCGTTGGCGTTGTCGATGCTCGGGTACCGATGCTGCAGCGATTTGAACGCGCTGCCATTGCTAGAGTTGACGCGGCTTCGTGAGGGCAGTATTGACCGGGTCTTTAATGCGTACGTAAACGTGGGATGTCTGGAATCAATGGTCAGGGACCTTCGACGCGGCTATCCTCAAGCGAAGTTCATCGTGACGGCCCCTCCAGGCGACGCCGCTACCCAAACCGCCTGGAGCGTTCCACCCGGCCTCGAAGGCGCGGACATCGTCGTGCTTGATTCAGGCAACATAAATGCTTGGCGGATCCTCTGCGAGCACCTCAGGTGTGCTCCACCTTCATGCTCGTTCCCAAAGTTAGAAGACTTGGGCCAACGGCCCACCCTCGAAATAGACCTGCAGGCTGACCTTGCTCGCAAGCGCTCTACACCTGACCGGGATCGGTCCCCATGGGTCGTTGAGGCTGATCATCGCGGCTGGTTAGGTGTCCGGGTCGTACCCACGACCCATGAGAGCAAGGGGAAGTGGGTAGATGTCGACGATCGCCTAGAGCGCCTCGACCCGTTGCGCTGGACTGCAAGGACCGATACCTTCAACGGTAATTTGGCATTGTTTCGTCCGCTGAACGTCGAGTTCCGTGGTGTCGAGGGCGCAACGTTTCACATACGCCGAGAAGAGCTTGGCGTGCGGCAGTACAGCGCAGGCGCTCTGAGTAGCCGTGCCCAGTACCTTTTCGGGAGGTTCGAATCTACCTTCCAGGCGTCTAACGTGCCAGGGGTGATCACTGGGTTCTTTCTTCACCGAAATTCACCGCATCAGGAAATTGACGTCGAGATTGCCGGCAACACGCCAAACCGCCTCCTCGTCAACGTCTTTTACAACCCGGGAGATGAAGGCGCTCAGTTCGATTACGGCTACAGAGGTGCCCCAAGCCACATCGAGTTGGGTTTCGACGCATCGAAGGGTATGCATCGGTATGCCATCGAATGGACCCCGTGCGAGATCCGATGGTTGGTGGATGACCGCCTTGTTCATCGACGAGTGCTTTGGGATCCAACCCCGATTCCACACTTGCCGATGAAACTGCATGTCAACACTTGGCCCTCTCGGTCCACTCAGTTTGCGGGACGACTTAACACCCGTCGGCTTCCGGCCGCGACACACGTGCAATCGATTAGCGTGAGAGCGCACTGCCCGCCGTCACTCGAGCGTCAAGATGGGATGCATCCAGCCCAGCACGGGCCAGTTATCAGCGGAGCTGCAACATGAAGATACTTTCTTACAACCCTGGCCATGACGGCGCATTTGCGTATGTGGAGGACGGCCGCTTGGTGTTTTCCATCGAAGCCGAGAAGGGTTCGAAGTACCGACATTCATCGCTATCTGTTCCCGATACATTCGACGTTTTCGCCGAACTTCAGACGGTTCCCGACGTGCTGTGCAGAGGGGGCTGGTGGCCCGGCGACTCTCCACTCGGGAAAGAGGCCGTGGCTGACTACCGTGGCAGCCATCACGACCAGGTAGTTGTCAGTAAGCGGCGCTTGTTGGGCAAGACCGTCGACTTCTTTTCATCGCCCCACGAACGATCGCACATCCTATGCGCGTTCGGGATGTCCGACCTGCCGAAGGGAACTCCCTGCTACGCGCTGCTTTGGGAGGGAGTCATCGGAGCGTTTTACGAGATCGATGCAGAGTTGAATGTGACGAAGGTCGGCGATGTCATGCCAGAGCCAGGCCATCGATACGCAATGCTCTACGCATTGGCAGATCCGACTTTCGACAAAAGCACCGCCGGATTCTCCCGGCTTTCTGATGCCGGAAAATTGATGGCGCTCGCTTCGTTTTCGAAGAGAAGCCAGCCATCGGACGAGGAAGAGAAAATCATTTCCTTCCTGCTGCAGGATTGCCAGCACCTCAAACCCAGGCAGTGTGAAGCCTTGAAAGAATTGCGGCACTACAACGTGGGACTGGACGATCCGGAATTCCGCAACTTCGCAGGTATCTTCAGCGACCGCCTGTTCGACCGCTTTCAGCGGTTCGCTGCGGCAAATCTGAAACGGGGCATGCCATTGTTGATAGCGGGAGGATGCGGGCTCAATTGCGACTGGAACACGAAGTGGAGAGAGTCAGGATTCTTTTGCGACGTGTTCGTCCCTCCGGTCGCGAACGATTCGGGTTCAGCGATTGGGACAGCCATCGACGCTCAGTTCCATTTCACCGGCAATCCCAAGGTCGCGTGGGATGTCTATTCCGGGCTGCATTTTTTGTCCGACGAAGCTGTCGATGCCGCTCAATTCGATGAGTGGGAACCGAACATTTCGACCGTTGCCGACATGTTGGCCAGTGACTTGATCATGGGGTGGGCAAATGGCCGGTACGAGATCGGACCGCGCGCTCTTGGTAATCGCTCCATCTTGGCCGCGCCTTTTAAAGCCAGCACCAGAGAGCGGCTGAACGTCATCAAACAGCGAGAGCAGTTCCGCCCGATCGCTCCCGTCTGCTTGGAGGATGATGCTGGAAAATGGTTTGGGTGCAATCGCCCAAGCCCGTTCATGCTCTACACTCATCGGGCCTCCACGGATGCGCTGGCAGCGGTGACCCATGTGAACCGGACTGCGCGCATTCAAACGGTATCCGGTCTGACCAACCGCCCGATGTTCGAGTTGCTGACTGCGTTCAAGGCGCTAACCGGCTATGGCGTTTTGTGCAATACATCTCTGAATTTCAAGAACAAGGGCTTCATCAACACAATGTCCGATCTTTCGGCTTACACGTTACTGAGGTGTACTGTCAACAGCGGACACTCTTTTCTTAAGCCGCCTGTTGTTGTTTGCTGAACGCTTCAGCAAACAACGCGGGCGGAACATAACCTAGGCGCGAGTGGCGCCGTTGGCGGTTATAAAAGCTTTCGATGTACTCCTGAATTGCCGCCTTCGCATCGGCACGCGTGGCGTAGCGATGGTGATGTATCAGTTCGTTTTTTAGACTGCCCCAGAAGCTTTCCATCGGAGCGTTGTCAAAGCAATTGCCCTTACGCGACATTGAGGCCTGCATGCCGAATTGTTCAACCAGCTTCCGATAGTCATGAGCACAGTATTGACTCCCACGGTCCGAATGATGAATCAAGCCTTTCTCGGGGCGTTTGTTGCGCACAGCACGCCACAGGGCTTGCGCCGTGAGTCCTTGTGTCATGCGCTCACCCATGGCGTATCCAACCAACTCACAGGTGAAGACGTCCTTAATGCCGGCGACGTAGAGCCATCCCTCGTCGGTGGCACAATAGGTGATGTCTGTCACCCAGGCTTCGTTTGGCCGCGTTGGCGCGAACGTCTGGTTCAGCAGATTGTCGGCGACAGGCAAGTTGTGATTCGAATTCGTCGTGGCTTTGAATTTGCGCTTCTGCTTACAGCGCAGATTCAGCTCTCGGCGCAGGCGGGCGATGCGGTCGCGGCCGGCTATAAAGCCTTGTGCCTCAAGCTCAGGCTGCACGCGTCGAGTGCCATAGGTCTCGCGGCTCTGCTTGTGCACAGCCTTGATGGCGACTTTCAGGCGTTCATCAACCTGCGCACGTGGAGACAGCTTACCTTTTGACCAGGCATAGAAGCCGCTGCGCGAAACCTTAAAGGCACGGCACAGGACAGCAATTGGATAATCGAGTCGCATCGTATTCATGACCGCGTATTTGGCAGCGACTCCTGCGCAAAATACGCTGCCGCTTTTTTTACGATATCTCGCTCCATCCTGGTCTCCGCCAGTTCCCTGCGTAGTCTGACTACCTCGGCTTCCAATTCGGGAACCGTGCGACTGCCTGGCGCCGTCACGGCGCCATTGCCAAGCTTGGCTGCTTTGACCCAAGTGGCCAAAGTCCCCATCGGAATTGCAATTCGCTTCGCCGCTTCATCTAGCGTCAGGCCCTGCGCAAGCACAAGCTTTACAGCTTCTTCACGAAGCTCTGGTGTGTATGTTCTTGGTTTCGTCATGTGTGCTCCCATTGATAAAGTTTATCAAAAAGGAGTGTCCGAAAAAGTCAGGCTACCTCAGATCAGGCTGATTCGAAAGGAAAAACGCCGTCTCGCTAAAGACGGAATACAGAGTGGACCTTCCGTGCATGAGGTTCGTATCAAGCCATCGACGTTACAAAGGATATTTTGTGACGAGTTGCGTCGCAGAGGGATAACTGACCTCGAGTGGCCTTTTACAACAAAATATAGAGGCAGACGGACGATTCAGCAATATATGAAACTGGTCTCGGAGAGGAATCCGTTGCGCACTGTCGAGACGCGGGAGAGTAATGATGCACGTGCTCACATGGCAACTGGGGGAGGTTTTGAAAGGCTAATCCCTTACGCTGAACCCTACGATGCCGTTGAAATTGACGCCTATCATATAGATGCGTTTGTTACGGCCGTGTTCGGCACCCCTGAAGGAACAGAAGCAGAAGTCGTGTTGAGCCGACTGTGGATCCTTGCGATCGTAGAAAGACTTTCGACCGCCGTTTTGGCCTATCGCCTAGTTTTTCGAAGCGAAGTAGGCGCCGCCGATGTTGCTGCGCTAATTCGGGACGCCATCTCTGGGCGCTGGGAGCCGAAGCAACTGAGTGTCAGGGGGCTGCAATATCCGAAAAAAGGTGGCTTCCCTAGTGGCGTACTACCTGAAGCGCAAGGCGCTGTTTGGAGTGTGACCATGTTGGACGGCGCGTTAGCAAATTTGGCCAAATTGATCCATGACACTGTGCGTAAAACTGCCGGGTTCGTCATCAATTGGGGACCTCCGGGTCATTTTGAGCGACGCCCGAACATAGAACGCACCTTCAAAAAAATATCTACTGATCTGTTCCACCGGTTGCCTTCGACAACGGGTTCGAGTCCGAGGTCAGGCCGTGCCAACGACCCAGTTTCGTCTGCACAAACGCACCGCATTCGCGCGACGGAAATCGAGGAACTCATTGACGTGGTGTTTGCGGAACATAACGGCTTACCGTGTGAACGCAACTCGTTCAATTCGCCCTTGGAAACACTCGGATATTTCATGTCTGGTCCTGACCCGAAGACATTGGTTCGAAAACTCCCTAACGCGATGGCGTCACGAGCATCTCTGATTGCCAGGCGACAGACGTGTACTGTCAGGGGAGGGCTGGACAGTGGGAGAAAACCGTACATTCAGTTCGAAAATGTTCGCTACAGCAGTTCGGTTTTAGGAGAGGCTGTTGGACTAGTAGGCAAAAAACTCATTATCCACATCGACGAAAGCGATCTGCGTCAGGTGACTGCGTTTCTCTCGAGCGGGGCCGAACTTGGAATTCTCAAAGCAGCCGGAAAGTGGAGCCTAACAAAGCATGACCTCAAGACTCGAAAGACGATCTTCCAACTGATTACGAAGCGTATCCTGGCTCTAACCGAGTCAGCGGATCCAGTTCACGAATACATGAAACACATTTCGCTCACGGCACCAGGTGCGAAAAAAGGCGCACAGCTGACGCCTAAGCAGGCCACCGAAGCTGTCCGAGTTGCACACGATGCGAACGTAGCACCAATCTTAGGAAAAGTAACCGCGTCTCAGCAAAAGCTTTCTAAGTCGGAAGTCACGCCCACGCCGGATTCCGGAAAGAGACGCTTCTTGCTGCCCCCGCCTTCAGAAGAACTTTTCAAGACGAAGAATCGTTAGGAGAAAGCCCGTGAGCGCCAGCACCGCAACTTATCCATCAGGCGATAAAAAATTCTCCGAAACAAGGGGGAAAGTTCGTGGTGCTGATCAATTATCGCCCTTGGAAGACAAGCCTGTTTTTGAAAAATCTTTGGATCAATCAACTTCATGGCTGTTAAATAATAGGGAAGGGCTGATTAATGCACACCCAGTTGCAAGACGCGACTACGTCATTCCCACTCCCATGATTCGACTTACATACAATGTGGCGAGAGATCGCGTGTACGCACGTCGGCCTGGAGTAGTTTTCTACGGCGAAACTCGTGCAGGAAAAACTACCTGTGCGAAAAGCATCAAGAGGTATCTCACGGAAGAGTTCAAAAACGTTTATGTCACACTTGCAAGTGCGCGGAGTACCCCAAGACCTCAAGCGGGTCATGTCTGGCGGCTAATTCTCGAGGGCAGTGGGCACGTATGCTCGCAGCGAAAAGATCCGAATCTTTTATTGCGCAACGTAGTAGCGGACGTGCAAATCTGTACCCATAGCAAGCATGGAAATCAGTACGTGCTTATTTTGGACGAAGTTAATCTATTGGGAGAGTCAGACCTAGTTAACCTATTGGAGCTACACAATGCACTTGACCTAATTGGAATTAGAATGACAACTATCTCATTTGGTCAGCGAGAAATTATTGATCGTATTACGGCTTTAATGGCTCAAGAAAAACAGCAGATAGTCGCTAGATTTTTTCAAGCCCCGCAACGATTTGTCGCTTGCGATTCACTTGATTCACTTAAAGCTTTTTTATCTTATTTCGATGAAAAAACTGAATGGCCCGGGGATCCGAGCTGCACTTACACGCAATTCTTCTTTCCACGGGCTTTTAGCTGTGGTTTCCGATTTTATAAATATTCGGCAAAAATTTGGGACCTGTTGTCGGCCGGTTGTCTTGCAACAAATCTCGAATGCACCATGGATTTTATTTCGCTCACTATCGAAGATATCTGCCTAAGCCTGTGGCGTGAGGATCATAATGATTTTGTCATTGACGATGAAGATATTATGGCAGCACTTCAGGCAGCATCCGTGCTGCCGTACTCGCAAATTTAACATTTTTGTTGCCAACGTGTCATGAAGAATAGCGGCATCCGGAACCGACTATCTTGGAATCCAGTGCGGCCATGGCCTTTTGAATCATCCTGGAGCACATTTTTAAAATTAATTACTATTAACGCTCTTTCGTGGAAAGAGTTGCAATATTTAATCAAAAATGACAATTTCTTAGGGCCGGATGATAACCTAAAACCGTTGTTTTTGAGTTACTGGATCGATTTTACAAAGTACTCTTCTTTGATCGGTGTCGACGGCCGTAAGTTGAAAGAGGGATTTTTGGATCAACAAGGTCTCAATGTTGACCACCGCGGACAGTTTCGGATTCGCCACTGTAAGGACTGCTGGCAGATGGGATACCATTGTACTTTGTTCACGCTGGATTTGGTTTCGCATTGCCCTTGGCACGGCGCTCCGCTAGTTGACGCCTACGACAAGCTCGAAGACTTGGAACTCTTCGGTGGGAGGATCCAACCGGAAGAGATTTTCACCGAAGGAACTGCTATGCCGTCCAAGGCTAACACGGTTCCTTCGCTGCGAATGCCGCTGAGCGAAATCGGCTCTTCTCTCTCGGAGGAATTCGCAAGTGTCATCCCTTCATTTTGCAATCGGTTGATTGGCTGGTGGGCGACGTTGAATATTTCCGATCCCGATGCAGAGCTTCTCCTCCTGCCGCTGAAGAAGTGCGGGAGCGCTCGTGGGCTTTCAAGAACGCCAAATGTTGAACTTTTGCTCGGTTATGCGCAGACACTCGCTCCAAGGCCTATTCCCTGGCTGTGGAGCATTAAAGATCATTCGAGTACCGCCGTTCTTTGGAGAGATTATGCTCCTTTTCTTGAAAATAGCTCTTTGAACCTAACCGAGTTTTTCAGGTTGGCGAGGAAAGCAGTGCGTCGTCATGTGTTTTGCCGGTTCGTAAAACCTCATCGCGCATGTTTGCGAAAAATTCTTCGTATGAAAAATTCGGAGCGACTTAACTTGCATAGCGGAACTGTTTGTACAGTTTGCCTTGCTTTTCTGGCTTGGACGCGAGTATACGACGCGTGCTACTCACTGGCTCTGCAACGGATGTCAAACGAAGGTATAGACGATTCGACTGCTTACCGGCGAACTTTGTACCTTTCTCCGAACGCGCAATATGCTAATTTTCTTCGGATATGGGCACACCTCGAAATTTTACTAACAGAAACAAATATTTATATTGATCGACCATTAGAAGGGAAAATTACTTTCGACTTGCCATTCACTATCTTGGATCGAGAATCATCTTTGGAAATAAGCGGCGATCATTTTTGTGTAAAAGTAATTATACCAGATGCGAGATATTTGGCTTCTATAACTACCCGCCGTTGTCAGTTCAGATCGAGGATATCTAGCTCAATGTACAATCAAGCGGCGGCTGATAAGTTTGATAATTGGAGCTGGACGAATTCGGTACACGATGAATTATTCAGAATCAAAAATTTTTGTTTCGAGCTACGTTCTTTTTGGCATTTGATTGTGTGAAGTTATTGATCTTTGGAAATTATTAAATGTTTTTATATAAAATACTAAGTTGAACAATGTTTTTGTGGATTAAATTTGGTGGTGGGAGAAGAGCGCTATGGCCGTATTTCAGCGTCTTTCGTGGGACCCAGCCGGACCCGCACCGTATGAATCGGCTTGGGGTTTGTTCACAAAGATTGAATCCGTGAATTCTCTTCGACGGTATGAAATGATTAGATTGTTTCTGCCGTCCTCTACTAAGATTCCAAGGCAAACAATGCTGCTTTCGAGTCAATCTTGGCAGATTGAAAAATTGGCGGATCTCATAGGGGTCGATATTGAGCGGATCCGGAATTGTTTTTTAAATGAGTTGGGATTTCCTACCTTCCGACCGAAACGTTATCAAGTACGGCACTGTCCGTCATGCGCCGCCTTGGGTTATCACTGTACGCTCTTCAATTTGCCAGTGATGAAGTATTGTCCGTGGCACAAAATACCATTATCAGAGGGTTGTGCTCGATGCGCCGACTCGATAGGTACTATTAGATCCTCGGATGAGGAGAAAAGATGCTGTGATTTTTTTTCATATTACCTGATTGATTTTCACAATCAAGCGGGAGTGCAAGTTAATCGGGTGGGTCCGCTTCTCGCAAAGGAAATTGAAGCGAGTTGCGAAAAAATTGTGAGTTGGTGGCGCTCGCTCTCTGATGCTTCAGGTCGAACGCAAGCGCTGATTGATCCGCTGGCAACCGACGGCACGGAAACGCCTTTCTATCGAGCATACTGGCGGGCGGGTTGGGCGAATGACTTGGCTCCGCTTCCCGTGCAATGGATGCATCATGACCGCCTGACACCAAGTTCTGTTCTCGCTCCGCTTACCTTGACTGATGCTTCAACTCTCGGGGATGACGATGAAGAGGGACGCTCCGCTTTGTCAGAGGCGTATCGAGTTGTTCGGCGAGCCGTATTCAGGAAATTTATGCGCCAGCATCGACGATGTTTAAAAGAGATATCTATGATGGGGAAATTCGAACGCCTTGCGCTCGACGCCCCCCATATGTGCTCGGCAGCGATTGCCTATCTAAGTTGGCGATCCGCGCACGAAACACTGAATCCCCAGTTGGGGGCATCTTGGAAGGGCGCTCAGCCTAATATCATAAGACCAGTGGCGCTAGCCAATTTTCGGTCGAGGCATAAGACGAGCATAACTCGATTGCTTTACCTCAACTTCATGCGTATTTGGTCGGCTATTGAGGAGTTTACCGTATCGTCGGGCGTGCGCATATTTGTAACGGGGCCGGTCAGTCCATGTGATGTTCCGTATTGTCAAAATGAAACAGAAGATGACGTACAGATATCTGTTTTAATTCCAAAACCGGAACCAATCGCCAAGACCTCCGTAGAGCGTTGTGCCTCTCGTCGAACTACCAGGCGGTTGATGTATAGCGCAGCCGTGGCATACGCAGCATCCGGATGGAATGCCGTTCCCGATGAAGAATTGTTGTTTGAGATAGCGCATCGCGATCACCAGTTCCGAAATACGTATTGGTACGTTAACGTTTAGAGCGTGAACAGGAATATCACTGGCCAATCGAATGCGCACGTGCCGACCTGGACTTAGCTCACATTTTTTATTGCTCATCCGTCCGCTGATGTTTCGACGTATCCCGATCATACCGCTTGCTTCGGATGCTACTCTGCTTTGCGGCGCGGGTTTCTCGCCGACACATCATCTTTGATCTTCGGTCCCGATTTAAGGGGTGTCGGTGTCTCTTCGTGCTGGGTCAACAATTGGGCTTCATCGACCCCTAGCGCTTCGGCTAACGACACCAAGGTGTCCAGCCTCACGCTCGCAAGTTCGCGTTCGATCTGACTGAGTTGCGTGCGATGCAGTCCGGCACGGTGCGCGAGTTCTTCTTGAGACATGCCCACCTTCCCGCGGAACAATTTAAGGTTGTTCGCGAGTCGTCTTCGGACCGACGCGAGGCGCGGATTTTTCTGGTCTGCCATATGGGGCAGGAGCATTACTCATGGCAGAGATAAGATCTACAGTCTTCACAGTGACCGTTTAAAAACTGGCAGTCTTTACACTACATAATTTCGGATTTACAATCTGCATGAACTTGGTTTTGCGCTGTGACCCGCGATCGGTTGGTTGGGACCGGCACAGCGGTGGAGATGGGAGAGCGGGCGGTGCAAGAAGCGCGCTGCGCGTACTGGTATAGCGAGAAACAGCGTATTTGGCAATGTCTCAGCCGATGTATTCACCGAGTGCATCTAATGAACTCAGTAGTCCAATCTGAATCGGCAAAGATGACTGACCAACGTTGAACACTTGAGGGGGACCGGTAGGTGAACGCGCAGCGGCCAAAGCGTCAAGCAAAGCAAGTCGAGGAACTGCCCATTGAGCAGGAGCTTCGTCCTTGGCGTGCAATTGACAAGCAAGAACAATTGTTCTCGCGGTATCCGTTGTTTTTCCGGCCAGTGCATTTTCCCGAGGCATACCCTTCGAACCTCGCGTTCTTTGGCATCCAATGCGGGCTTGGGTGGTATCCGGTGATCGAATTGGTCGCGCAAGAAATTGAGGAGCTGTTCCACGCGGTTTGGAAAGACCAGGCGGAGTTTCCGGACAACTTGGCTTCGATTGATCGCAAGCTGTTGCTGGGGCCGACGCCGTCGGATGCGCTTTTTCCAGTCCTTCCTTATTGTTACGAAATTCGCGAGACAGAGGGCAAGCTGCGGATAGCGGTCACTTCTGGGTCTATGCTCCACAGCTTCGAATGCACGTGCATGCACGAGTTCGCCAAACACGCGGAGTTCCTTGCTCAAACGGTGTGCGAACGATGCGGCAAGCCTGGAGAGTTCAGGAAGGGCTACTGGGACCATGTTTATTGCGACGAATGCGTTAGCCCGCCAACCTTCAAGGTCAAAAACGCCGAATGAGCTTCTTCACGGCATACGAGGTTAAATTGATGGAACACCCGCAGCATATCGTGAACACGTCGACCCCGACGCTCTTTGTCGACTTTGATGGAACGCCGCACGTTGGTCACGGTCTTCTCGACGTGGACGATCAGGTGACTCTCGACCCTGGCAGGCCCCTGTTGGAATACGCGCCACTACTTGTCGAGATGCTCAAGCCGTATCCGGCTGTTGAAATCGTCCTCACTACATCATGGTTGGAAGCGATGGCAACGGAGAAAGTCGTTTCTTACCTGCCTTTCGAACTGGCGCGAAGGGTAGTCGACACCACCCGAGGCCGGAAACCGCGGCTCAGTTACATGCTGAACGGCTCGGGGCGTACAGACGTAATCACCTGCTACGCGTTCGGTAAAGGCCTGACGCAGTGGCTAGCAATCGACGATTCCGTCTACGGCGCTTACCACTTCGGTCGTGAGCCAGGCGAGCTGATGCGAAGTTTTTTGCTTCTGGACTCTAGCCGCGGCATCAGCGATGAAGGCGCTCAGCAGCGAATTCAAGAATGGCTAGTCGAGGCGCACAAGGATGCGAAGACGTAGCTTTCCGAACTCGATCAACTCGACATGTCGAATCTTTGGGCCATAGCAGCGCTGATTTTCAATTTTCTCAACTGATACTGAGACCGAGGTACGCCTTCGATGCTCAAAGTAACTGTCGAAATGTGGCCTGACGGCCACGAGAACAGTAGCCGCGTATTGGCTACTGCGAAGATTGGTCGAGTGCGTACTGGTCCTCTTGCCGACTATCGGGTCGAACTCAGCGAGGAACCGCATGGAAAAATATGTGGGTCTCTGGACGGCTACCCGCGCTACGCATCTACCCTGTGGGACCTTGTAGCTCGCTCAGTTGCGGTCGCGCTGACAGGGAAGGAGGAACTGCCTCCACGCCCACAACAACTCGATGTACCCATACGCACCTCCTTCGGTAACACGCCGTACGTGCGGCTTCGGGAGATACCGGAGCCTGCGCGAACCCTGTTCCAAGAACGCATGGCTCATTCGACACGTCCCGTAATTGAAGAAGACCCACAACCCATGGACTGCGTCTACGCATGGGATTGGACCGATTTTTTAGCTGGACGTAGATAGTGCCATCGACATTGACCAGGCGGCTCTAACATGAATTGGCTAACGCGTTTCGCTTCATCGCAGAAGAACATCGATGGTGTTGCGAAATGGTTCGGCGGGGCCATCGCCTTACTCGGCTTGGTCCTCGTTCTCGTGATACTGGTCCCCAAGGTTTTTAAATGAAAGCAATCGCTTGGAGTTATGGCGATTTCCAGAGGACGCTGCAGTCAGGACTCTGCTCCGACGCGGTACCCAAGTCTTTGCACGTGGTAGGAGCGACATGGCATCCGTACCGACCGAGGCATGAGATGAAGCAGCTCAACCCCTTTTCGAAATGGCTCCTCCGCTTCACCTCGTCGCAAAGGAACGTTGACCGCGTGACGATTTGGCTAGGTGGGGGTGTCTCATTGCTCTGCATGGTGTGCGCTGTCGCATTCGTCATCTACATGCTAGTCCGTTGAGGGGAACATGAACGTCAGGGAAGCAGCCAGATACCTTTTCGTAAGCCATCCGCACGTTCGGGTTCTCGTTGAGCGTGGCGCTCTGACGGGCACTCCCACTGAAAGCGGCGATTACGAAATCGACGAAGTATCCGTTGAGAAATACGCGGCGGATAGGAAGCGCGCCGCCAAAGAATATCTCGATTCGCAAACCGAAGACAATGACCCACTCGGCCTATGAGGTCGCACTCGCTATCCGAACCCAGCGTCCGAACCGGCTGACAATTATGAAATGGCTATTTCGGTTTGCATCGTCGCAGAAAAATGTTGATTGCGTCGTCCTGTGGGTCGGCCGGTTTGCCGAGGTACTCGGGCTGATAGCTGGCATCGTCCTAGTGGTCGCAATCATTCGGAGATAACACGCCTTTACCGAACATCTCGCAGGAATCGTTTTTAGGAAACCTAGATGCCAGCATACGACGAAGACTTCTACGCATGGGCGCACGAACAAATTCGATTTCTACGGGAACGTCGCATTGACCTCCTGGACATCGAACACCTTACAGGTGAGCTTGACAAAGTTGCGAAGGCAAAACTACACGTGCTTGTTGACCGGACGGTCAAACTTCTGGTGCATCTATTTAGGTGGCGATACCTGCCCACCGAGCGCACTGATGGTCTGAGGGCAATGATTGAGGCAGAGCGGTCATCGGTCCTTGAGGGGCTGCGGGAGTCTCCTAGCTTTAGCAACACCACGGACGAACCCAGAAACTATCAGTTGGTATGGGACAAGGCGCTTTCTGAAGTTACGACCGAGAACCAACGAGACTACTTTCCAGATGAGTGTCCATGGTCGATTGACGACGTGTTGTCTCGAGGCTGGCTGCCCGCTGTGGACGAGTCAGGAACCGGCGGTTGAACTTCTATTTCGGGTCGGCTATTCGGCAATGCTGTAGATAGTGTCGTCCACGGAGTTTATATGCCAGCCTTCGATGAAGACGTCTATGCCTGGGCTTTTGAACAAGCTCGATTTTTGCGGGAAGGTCGGTTTGACCTCCTCGACATCGAGCACTTGGCCGATGAAATTGAAAATGTCGCGAAGGAAGAAGTTCGCGAGCTCATCAAACGAATGTCGGTCCTGCTCGCCAGCTTGCTCAAGTGGAGCTATCTGCCCGCAGAACGAAGTAGCAGTCGCTCGGCACGGGTTGAAGCACAACGGCTGGATGTTGCTGACATTCTGGATGACTCTCCGAGCCTGCGCGCCGAGATTGACGAGCTCGGCACGGCGCAGGTGATATGGGCCGACGCTCTCGCTCATGCGGCAACCGGACCAAGACTAGCTTGGCTGCCATCGGAATGTCCATGGCCAATCGACGAGGTTCTTTCTGAGGGCTGGTTGCCAGCCAACACCTCGAAGCTTCGCCAAGTGGACCTGAGGTTCATGGCGTTCAACATGGACGCTACATATATGCGCGTTGGCGGAAAAAGTGGTTCCCGCATCCGCTACCACCGCATTAATGTTGGGCGACCCAACAAAGGCCTCAACGATAAAGCAGGGGCGATAATTTCGCGTATGGCACTGATGATTTGCATGCTCGCGCCCGATGTGGTGGACACGATTCTCACCATGCCATCTGGGCCGCTCGGCCGTTTGGTCAAAGCGAAAGTTGGTCGCGCACGAACACCGAAACACACTCGAGGATTGGTCAAACGTCGTCCAGCAAGTACTGTCTTTCGTATCCGGGACAATCAGCGCTGACGGACCAATCCGCTTCAATGCCGGATATCAACTCATCGTGAAACGTGCGATATCAACGAAGGAGGCGAAGTGACCCAAGTCTTTGCATGGGGCTATGTGGGGTGGATGACGCAGCGGGCCTCGGGCTATTCGCTGTCAGGGTACATCGACGGCCGGGAATTTGACGTTGTCACGGACCTGCCGCAAGAGGCTGAGAGGGCATTCGCTCGCGCAGCACGTTCGGCGTGGTTGCGCCGCAAAGTTCGGGTCCTTCAGGATCTACCCGCTCGGGGATCTCCGCCCATTAATTCGCTGGATACCTACCATGAAGTCTCTCTCAGAATGATCTTCATGGCTGTCGTGACCGCGTTATGGAGCCGTGTATTCCGGTGACCGAATAAACAGCATGTTGGTTGGAAGTGGTAGGTGTCTCTACGCTGTAGTCAATATGCGCGATTCACTACCGCATCTCGATACATGCGAGCTACGCCGGTCCCTAATCTTTCGACAGTGATTCCTCGCTGCCCCTGCGTAAGACGATATAGACCGTTGAGCGCTTCTTCGCCGCAGCGGTACCCGTCGCGCTCCGCGTATTCGACTTGCTTTTGTAGCCCCTTTTGAGAAAGTATCTTCGAAATCAAGAGGAATGCTGCATCCGCGTTCGTCGGACGCTCGGATTCGGGTAATGCCAGTAACATCTCAGCGTTGGCCTCGTCGAAAGCGTTCATGAATATGGTTTCCTCGAGTTCCTTCAAGACGGTGTTCGGGCGCTTTCCAGACTGGTCAAGAATCTGTCGCCAGCTAGGAAACCTGCGCGATACGCCATCGGCGACAGTCTCAATTTTGAGGTCCCGCCAGAACCTCGGGTGGCGTCGATAAGCGTATTCGATGGCGAGGAAAAGATTGCTTGCGTTCAAATGCGATTCGTCGAACTTGCAATCGACGACGTAACTGAAAATGCCGGCAGCTGCTTGTGCGTAGAGCTCAACGGCAGCTTCGTCGTTATTGATGTTAGATTCGCTCATGTATCGGGTTGCTCGTAAAGATTAGGATAGGGCTGTTGCAGCCTGTCGACGCGGGCGTATAGGCGCGCCGAGTGCGCATGAAGCGGTTCAAAGGAAGAGTTGGGGCCGGGTGTCTAAATTGCAGGGCTACCGTCACACCGCAGTGTTCGGTCTGCATTCCAATTAATGAAAACGTGCGCGATCGTCGATCGCGCACGTTGAGCTTACAGTTCGTCCCTTCGTCCCAGCATGTCATCGAAAGTGATGTCACCGTGATGCAGCACAAACATCGTTACATCCAACTCGCACGATGCATTTCCATCAGTGACCTCGAGCAACGCTACTGCCATATTGTCGAACGTACTGCACGGAAATCCCAACAGACCATGTTCAGGTTCAAGTTCCTCGAACGCAGGCTTGTCCGGACCAGTGATGATGTCGACGAGCAGATTGCGAGGCCGTTCGGATTCGCTCATATTCCGCCGTGCGAGAGTCGTTCCAGTTTTCACAGTCTCTGCCAAAGCATGCAGCCAATCGTCTAGCATCGAGCTACAGAACGCTTTTGCATGGTCTTCGGCGAACTCGGAAGTAAAGTGCAGATTACCGGGTTCCGAGAAGTGGACGACTTTTTCGTAATACTCCCAGAACTCCTTCTCCAGTGAGGCGCGGTTGTATCCTGCACAACCGAGTCGTCGACGGAGAGTATCGGCCGTTATCGAGTAAACGTACTCCGTGTCTACTAGCCCAGCGTCTAGCTTGTCGATGGGCTTGCCATGTATGAGCGGATTCCGCTGGTCTCTTCGCCGACACCTGATGATCCTTTCCTCTGGTCTGAAGCGCCACCGGTTGTAGCGGTTGACGGTACTGATAATCGGATACTCGCCGATAGTTGTATGTACGATGCATTCCATGTGATTTCCTTTATGCAATTATCGAAAGATCTTCGACTGGCTGACGCATGTCACTGATTTTTCACGGCCCGTAAGCTAGCGCGTGCGGTCGAAGCATTGAAGCGTTGCCCAGGCGCTTGACGGTTCTGGGTGCCATGCGAACTGAAGGCCTGAGCGGTGCTAAATGTCTTCCGGCTCGTAACAGCGCGTCTTTCGAAGCCTCATATCATTGAATGTCGTATCGCCCTCGTATTGAACAAAATCAGACACCTCTTGCTCGCACACAGCGTTGCCAAGTGTCACCTCCAACAACGCGACCGCCATGTTATCGAGCGAACTGCACGGGAAGCCGAAAAGGCAATGATGGGCCATCAGGTCCAACGTGGGCGGCTGGTCGGGACCAGTGATGATGTCCACTAAAATGTTCTTGGGCTCTTGTACCTCTCGAGCACCGCGGCGAATGCGACTCACACCAGACTTGACGGTCTCCGCAAGAGCTTCAAGCCAATCATCAAGCGTGGCAGCGCGGAATGCTTCGGCGCGAGCGCCGGCCGTTTCTGGGTTGTGATCGATGAACACGCTCCCGGAAGACTGGCAGGCGGCGTCGTAGTACCTCTGGTATTCTTGCTCCAACGTCGTACGGGTAAAGCTTGCACGCCCGAGCCGCCGGCGAAGGATGTCGGCAGTCGTGGAGTAAGCGAAATCTATCTCCGGCTGCTGGGCCTCTATTTCAGTCCTTGGCATGCCTTGGATGTGGGGATTGCGCTGGTCCTTTCTTCGTGACCGGATGATTCTGTCCTCCAGTGTGAAGTGCTGCCATACGCTGTAGGAGCGCCTCATTACGGTCAACGGATAGCCGCCGATAGTGATGGTTGAGCTGCAAGTCATGTAAGTGACCTCTTCGAATATTGAGTTTGTCTTTGTCTGAGAACGATCCGGCGGATCGACCCCACTGCCTACGGGTGCAGGACCCCTCCGTATAGAAAGACGGGGGCGGGATGAAGCGAGCGGAATTGGGACTTTTTATCGAAGCGTTTCGGAGACGCGCGAAATCTGGCTTATGCGATTGGCCTTTTTTAAGCAAAATAATTTCAATGCAAAAATGCCACGCATTGCGTGGCGTGCCTCAGTCGGTGCAGGTGCGACGCTAACGTGGCCACTTCCGGCCGCCACTCGACCGAAAATGAGGCCGAAACGTAAGTTCTTTGTGAGCGCAATGGCCCGGCAAAAAAGTTCTTTCGAGGCGTCCGTCGGCACGGAGCCAACGACAAAATTGCGCGGATGCTAACAAACTCGCCATGCCTCCGGACCTGATACGCGGGCATGCTGTTTTGCAGGCGTCGGAAGGCTATCTCCCGGGGTGCATGGGGCGGAGAGTTCGGCGCGGCGCCCTCGACAGAGTTCGCCCGCTGTCCGCGAAAGCCCCGCAGCACATTGGCCGGCCAGAGGTCGCCGGGTCGCCGACGGTTTCGAGCGTGCTATCTACCTTGTGGGCCCAGCGCGATCCTCACTGAGTTTTGCAAATACGCTCGGGTTGCATGCCTTAAAAAACGAAGGCCCAGAATTGTGATCAACTGACCCTTAATTTTCGGACAGATGCGGAACGGGGCGCGATCGACCACGGCGTGATGGTCGTATCTCGACTCCACCGAAATCCGACAGTTGAGGATCATTTCCCGGATGCCCGGCGATCGGGAAGGGTGACGGCTTCAGAACCGCGACGAGGAATAGGCAATGAATGCGTATTCCGGCTGAGCGTGACCAGTGATTCCGGATTATCGTGACCGGTGATTCCGGCATCGTGACCGGCATTTCCGGCTGATCGTGACCGGTCTTTCCGGCGATCGTGACCGGCCCGCTGACGAGTCATGCGCCGCCGATTTCGCGGTGTCTGCCTCGCGGTGATCGGCGTGGAGATGTTGCGTATTGTTCAACCCCGGTTGTGGATAACCTTTCCCGTTTTTACACGGAGAAGCAATGCCCACACCCCCAATGACGATACGCATGATCAAAGACGTGTTACGACTCAAGCACGAGTCCCAGTTCTCCCACGCCCGCATCGCGGCGGCGCTGCAAATTTCCAAAGGGGTTGTCTCCAAGTATGTGTCGCTCGCGGCAAACGCCGGGCTGACATGGGACGAGCTACGTGAACTGGACGAAGTGGCCATTGCAGCGCGTCTGCTGCCGGGCTCGCGCAGCAGCGCCTACGTGTCGCCGGACTATGCACGCATACACCAGGAACTGCGTCGCAAGGGCGTCACGCTGACTTTGCTGTGGCAGGAATATGTCGACGCCCACCCCGCCGGCAAGACCTACCGCCACACGCAGTTCTGCGAGCACTACCACACCTGGGCGAAGAGTCTGAAGCGCTCGATGCGCCAGGTCCACAAGGCCGGCGAGAAGCTGTTTGTCGACTATGCTGGCCCGACCATCGCGGTGGCCGATGGCACGCGCGCCCATGTGTTCGTCGCCGCATTGGGCGCATCGAGCTACACCTTCGCCTGCGCTACGCCGCGCGAGACGATGGTTGACTGGATCGGCTCAATGGTGCGCGCACTGAGTTTCATTGGCGGTGTCCCCGAACTGGTCATCCCAGATAATCCGCGGGCCCTGATTGCCAACGCCGACCGTTATGAGCCGCGCGCCAACGACACTGTGCTCGACTTCGCGCGTCACTACGGTACCTCGGTGCTCCCGGCCCGGGCGCGGCGGCCGCAGGACAAAGCCAAGGTCGAAGTTGCGGTCCAGGTCGTTGAACGCTGGATCATGGCGCGACTGCGCCATCAGCGTTTCGAGACGGTGCACGCGGTCGATCGCGCGATTGCCGCGCTGTTGCCCACACTGAATGACCGACCCTTCCAGAAGCTGCCGGGCAGCCGCACCAGCGCCTTCACTGCACTGGACGCCCCGGCGCTGCGTCCGTTGCCGGCGATTCCCTATGAGATCGCCCAGTTCCGCACCGTCAAGGTTCATGTTGACCACCACGTCGAGATCAACAAGCATCGCTATAGCGTGCCGCACGCGCTGGTCGGCCAGACGCTGGACGCCCGCATCACCGCGCACACCGTCGAGCTGCTGCATCGCGGCCAACGCGTTGCGGCCCATCTGCGCGCGAGTGCCGGCGGCTTCACTACCGTGGCCGAGCACATGCCCGCCGCTCACCGCGCTCACCTCGAGTGGTCGCCGCAGCGGCTCGTCCACTGGGGCCAGCAGATCGGCAGCGCCACCGGTGCCGTCGTGCGCCGCCTGCTCGAACAGTACAAGCATCCCGAGCACGGCTATCGATCCTGTTTAGGTTTGCTGAGTTTAGCAAAGCGTTATGGCAACGATCGTCTCGAAGCCGCCTGCGCACTCGCTCTGGAACTGGGCGCGTATCAGTATCGCCACGTCCGCAGCGTACTTGAAACCGACCGCGACCGGCTCGCCGCTGCGGCCCCCACCGAGTGGACCAGTCCGGATCACGCACATCTCCGCGGTCCTGGCTACTACCAGTGATGCCGCCGCTCACCGGGCTGCGCATAGTCTGACCAGCGACTGACCTTCTGGTCACCGTCAACGGTGTGCTACGCCGGGCTGCACCCACCCTTGACTCCGCCTTCCCGCCCGGCGCCAATGATCAGGAACTCAACCCCATGATGACCCATACCACGCTCGCCCAACTGCGCTCGCTCAAGCTCGATGGCTTCGCCGCGGCCCTCGAAGAACAGCTCGCCCAGCCCGCCGCCAGCGCGCTCGCCTTTGAGGAGCGCCTGGCCTTGCTGATCGACCGTGAGCTGCACTGGCGCAACGACCGCAAGCTTGCCCGCCTGTTGCAGCGTGCCCGCCTCAAGTATCCCCAGGCTGCCGTCGAAGACCTCGATACCCGACCGGGTCGTGGCATCGATCGCAAACAGATCACCAGCCTGGTGCTGTCCGACTGGATCGCTACCGGCCACACCGTGCTCGTGGGTGGCCCGACTGGTGTCGGCAAGACCTGGCTTGCCTGCGCACTGGCCCAATACGCCTGCCGCCGCGGTCATTCCGTCGCCTACCTGCGCGTGCCCCGGCTCGCCGAGGAACTGCGCATCCTGCATGGCAGCGGCGGCTTCGGCAAATGGCTCCTGCAGATGGCCAAAACCGATCTGATCGTGCTGGACGACTGGGCCGTCGCTCCGCTGGATGCCAGCACACGTAATGATTTGCTTGAGCTCATCGACGACCGCGGCAGCACTCGTGGCATCCTCATCACCGCCCAACTACCCGTCGAGCATTGGCACGCCTGGATCGGGGACCCCACCATCGCCGATGCCATTCTTGATCGGCTGATGCACCGCATTCACCGCATCACGCTGGCCGGCGAGTCATTAAGAAAGACTGCTCAAAAAGCAGGCATCACGTCCAAAGCCGGCGACGCCGTGTAGCCCATCAGGATAGAATTCGTTCCACGCAACACCTCCCGCCGACCGCCGGTCACGATCGCCGGAATTGCCGGTCACGATCAACCGGAAACCGCGGTCACGAAAAAACGGAATCGCCGGTCACGATGCCGGAAATGCCGGTCACGATCGCCGGAATACGCACAATGAACAAGCAGGACCTGGTGGATGCGGTCGCTGACCGCCATGCATTCCACCTTTAGCGGACAGGATAGTCCCGCCCCAAGGTCTCGGCGAGAAACGCCGCCACCTTTTGCATCCGGGGGACGCGCAGAAGGTATCGATGCACGCTGAGGTAGACATCTCGACGTACGTCGACCTGCCCTTCGAGAACCTGCACAAGTCCGAACCGTTGAGCTCTGGAGAACGCCGGCAGCATGACAAGACCGGCGCCGGAGGCTGCCGCGAACAACTGGGCCAGCATACTGCTTGAGTAAAACCCAATCGGTGGATCGACGATCACATCGTCGAGCCATCGGACAGCTTCTAGCTCTATCAGATCGCGGATATAACCGACGAAGCGGTGACGCTGCAAATCCGCTACCGACTCCGGCACACCATATTCGCGCAGATAGTCGGGGTGGGCGTAGAGGTGCAGCGGAAATTGGCCGATCCGCCTTATTTCGAGGTTGAGTCCACTCGGCTCGAAGAACCCCAGAAACAGGTCCGCTTCCCGATGAGAGATTTGAACGTCGTGCGGCGACGTGACGAGCTCTATCGCAATCGACGGATGCCGGCGCTTCAGTTCGACGAACTGCTCGCTGAGATACAGCGACGCGATCCCTTCCATGGTCGCAATCCGCACATGGCCGCTCAGGCCCGGGGGATCGGCGTTTAGCGTGTCGCCCAACGCCAGCACGTTAGCTTCGATCGCTTCGACGTACGCAAGTATGTCACGGCCTTGCGCGTTCAACCGGTAGCCCGCTCGGTCTCGCTCGAAAACGGGCGTCTTCAGCGCGTATTCCAGCGCTGAAATGCGTCGCCCGACGGTCGCGTGGTCGATTCCGAGGGTCCGGCCTGCTTTTGAAAGGTTTCCGGTACGGGCAACGGCAAGAAAAACGCGTAAATCACTCCAACTAAGTTGGCTCAAATTCATTTCGGGACTTCCGGAGAGTAGGGCACCTTGAGGGTGTGCATTTTTGCACAGGGCGTTGAATATTTTCGAATTCCACCGGAACGGCGGCGCTTTTACACTCGGCCCCACGCTTTACCCTGCGCCTACCGCGCGTCACGCTGCGCCCATACTCGACGGGAAGAAATCGATGAACGACGTTGGTATCGACTGGGATTCCATATTCAGAAGCGAGCCGTTCCGGCGACTGGCACGAAAGCGGCGCAGGACGGTTATCGCGCTTGGATTGCTGGCGGCAATCTACTACTTTTCCATCCCCGCGCTGATGTCGTGGATGCCTGAATTCTTCAAGTTCAGGCTGGCAGCCGGTATCAATGTGGGAACCCTGTTCGCGATTTCACAATATCCGTTCGGTGGCTTTATCGTGTACGCGTTTCTACGGCGCAGCGCTACGCTCGATTACGCAGCAGCGACGTTGTTGCGCTCTCAGCCGGCCATCGCGCGGCAGGAGAAAGCCGGTGCATTCTAAATTTAGATTTGGCGCCGCCAGCGCGGTCATTTTTGCCGCAACTTCCGCCAGCGCTGAGCCGGTTGCCAATGTTGCTATCACTCACCATGGGCTGACCTTTCTCGTTTTTAGCCTTGTCATCGGCTCGACGTTGCTGATCACGTGGTTCGCTTCCCGCCGCAACCAGACGGCTGGCGATTTTTATACGGCGGGCGGGGCAATCAGTCCCGTGAAGAACGGACTCGCGATTGCAGGCGACTATCTATCGGCGGCGGCGTTCCTCGGCGCATCCGGCTTGATCGCGCTGTACGGCTTCGACGGCGTCATCTATCTGATCGGGTTCTTCGCGTCCTTTATCCCTGTGCTGCTGTTCATCGCCGAGCCGTGTCGTAACCTCGGGCGCTACACGATTGGTGACGTGCTCGCGATGCGCAATGGCTTCCGTTCGACGAAAGCGGTGTCCGCGGTATCAAACGTTGTGGTGGTGCTGGCCTACATGATCCCGCAGATTGTCGGCGGAGCGGACATCGTTCGTGCGCTAGTCGGAATCGACTACACCGTTTCAGTGATTGGCGTCGGCGCCTTGATGCTCATCTATGTCGCTTGCGGCGGTATGCGCGCGACAACCTGGGTTCAGGTGATCAAGGCGGTTCTGTTGATTGGCGCGTCGTTCATTCTTGTCGTGCTTGCGTGGCTGCCGTTCGGGTTCCGGGTGCCGGCCTTCATGAACGCGGTGGTGCAGAGTCCTTTCGTGCAAGCGCATGTGGCAACCATGGCCCAGGGTGCGTCATTGCACGGCGACGAACTCGGGTGGCGGTTTCTTGAACCCGGGCTGTACCTGAAAAAGCCACTGGAACTGCTCTCGCTCGGCCTCGCGCTGGTACTCGGGACGGCTGCGATGCCGCACATCCTGATGCGTTTCTTCACGGTCAACGATGCGCGGGCTGCACGCCACTCGGTTATGTGGGCGATGCTGGGTATCGCCGCCTGTCACCTGTGCATCGTCGTCATAGGTTTTTCCGCCGCCTATTTTGTGGGCGCTCCGCTGATCTTGTCGGTAGAAAAGGGCGGCAATCTCGCGGCGCCCCTCCTGGCCCAGGCATTGACGGGCGGACCGCACAGCGTCGGTGGAGACCTTATGCTGGCCTTTATCGCAGCAGTGGCCTTCGCCACGATCGTTGCGGTGGTTGCCGGTCTCACGCTCGCAGCGGCTTCGTCGCTCGCTCACGACCTGTATGTTGGAGCGGTCCGAGGCGGTCAGGCCACCGAGCGTCAGCAGGTGTCCGCCGCGCGGACCGCGACGCTCTTTGTCGGTGTGGTTGCTATTTCGGTGAGTATCCTCGCTCGCGGCCAGAACGTGGCACAACTGGTGGGACTTGGTTACGCGGTGGCCGCTTCGGCCAACCTGCCGGCGCTGGTCCTGACGCTGTACTGGAAACGATGTACGACGCAAGGCGTGCTCGTTGGCATCATCGGCGGAACGCTGGCCGCGATCTTTCTTGTCCTCGTTTCGCCCAACATGACGTACCCGGCCATCGTCCGGCAGGCGGCCATTGATCGCATGGCGGCGATCGATACGCGCCTGTCCAGAACGCAGGATTTCTCCGAGCGCCAGACACTCATCGCCGAACGAGTGGTTGATTTTGCGACTGCGCGCGCTATCGCGCCCGAGGCAACCAGCATCGTAGGTCTTCGCGCTCCGCTGATCAGTCTGCGCAATCCGGGGATTATATCGATCCCCATTGGATTCCTGCTGGTTTTCCTTGTATCCCTGTTTACCCGCGACCCGACGGCTTCGTCGCGTTGGACTGAACTCGTCGTGCGCAGGGAGACCGGTTACGGCGCCACCGCGGCTATCGATCATTAAACGTACTGGAAAGCACAACCATGTCTTACCTTCCCATTGTCAAAGTGGCCGCAGCGCACGTAGCGCCGGTGTTTCTGAACAAGCGTGCCACGGTGGCCAAAGCGATCTCGTTGATCCGCGAAGCGAGTCGTCATGGCGCACAACTTGTCGCGTTTCCCGAATCTTTCATCCCTGCCTTTCCGGTGTGGGCATCGCTATGGGCACCGATCGACAACCATGACCTGTTCGAGAAGCTGGTGCAAGAAAGCATCTTTGCGGACGGCCCCGAGATCGCGGAAATCGCGGCTGAGGCGGCCCGCAGTGGTGTGTTTGTTTCGCTCGGTTTCAGCGAACGCTCGCATGCGAGCGTAGGGTGTCTGTGGAATTCGACCGTGCTGATTGACGACCGCGGCACCATCGTCAATCACCATCGAAAGCTCGTGCCCACGTTTTACGAAAAGCTCGTTTGGGCCGCTGGCGACGGCGCGGGACTGCGCGTCGTAGAGACGCCGATTGGTCGCATCGGCGGTCTTATCTGCGGTGAGAATACGAATCCGCTTGCGCGCTATTCGCTGATCGCGCAAGGTGAGCAGATCCACATTTCCAGCTGGCCGGCGCTTTGGCCGACTCGCCGGCCGTCCACGGGGGGCAACTTCGACAACGTGGCAGCCAACCGCCTGCGCGCCGGCGCCCATTCATTCGAGGCGAAGGCATTCGGCATCATTTCCGCCGGCTACATGGACGCCGGAATGCGTGATTATCTCGCCGCTCGTGATCCGGCTGCCGCAGCCGTCCTTGATGACTCGCCGCGGGCAGCGTCCATGTTCGTCGATCCTACCGGTGCGCCAATCGGCGACACGGTGAGAGACGAAGAAGGCATCGCTTATGCCGAGTTCGATCTCAACCGGTGTGTTGAGCCGAAGCAGTTCCATGATGTCGTCGGCTATTACAACAGGTACGACGTGTTTGCGTTGACCGTGAACCGCGAGCGTCAGGAGCCAGTGACCTTTCGCGATGCACGTTCGCACTCAACCATCACCGCGCAAGGAGAAATCACCGGGGCCGGTGCCCGGCAACATGAAGTGCGGCCTGGCGATCGAGAAGTGAACTGACCAGCCAGAAGTACCTTCTGTGCCTGCTGCGAATTTGCGTGCACTGACGTGCCCCATCGATGAGACCGGTATAAATGAAGCAATTGACGTTGAATCAGAAGCTGTGGAGCATTCTGGCTCTAATTTGGTTCGGCCTTGGTGCGCTTGTCGTCGCGAGTGCCTGGATGAGCCGATCCGATATGCTCGAGCAGCGCAAGAACATGCTATCGCAGCAGGTAGATACCGCACTGGGCGTGATTTCCTATTACCAGAACAAGGTTGCCGACAAGACTCTTTCGATTGCCGACGCGAAGCATCAGGCGCTCGAAACTGTGCGTGGGCTGCGCTACGGTGTGGACCGTAGCGGCTACTTCGGCATATACGACTCGAATGTCATAGCCCTCCTTAATCCGGCTAAACCAGAAATTGAATCCAAGTCGAAGGTGGACCTGGTTGATTCGAATGGCACGCATCTCGCGGTCGACATTGTCAAAAGCTCGTCACCGGGCGGCAACCACTTCAGCGAATATGTGTGGCCGAAGTTCTCTGGCGCCCCGCCAGTACGCAAGATAGCATTCAGTGGCTATCTCCCTGACTGGGATTGGCACGTGTTCACAGGCGTATATGTGGATGACATCGACCATGTGTTCTACGCGACGTTGCTGCGCGATTTGTCGCTGACTGCGATCGTTCTCAGTGCGCTTTCAGGCGGGATGCTATTGCTGATTCGCAGTATCCGCTCGAGTCTCGGCGGCGAGCCGGACTACGCGGCGCATTTGTGCGAGCGGATTGCCTCCGGTGAGCTCAGCGTGAAGGTCGACCTTCGGGGTGGTGACACGACCAGCCTGATGGCATCACTGAAGGCCATGCGCGACAGCCTCTTGCGGATCGTGTCCGAAGTGCGCGAAACCGCAGAGGGGGTGGCGACCGCAAGTTCTCAAATTGCGCAAGGCAACCTGGATCTGTCAGGCCGCACGGAAGAGCAGGCAGCATCTCTGGAAGAAACAGCCTCGAGCATGGAAGAGTTGACCGCAGCGGTCAGTCATAACGCGGACAACGCGAAACACGCGATGACGATGGCGAGCACGGCATCAACCATCGCGCGGCGCGGCGGCGAAGTGGTCGGCCGCGTCGTAGAAACGATGCACGGAATCTCCGACAGCTCGGCCAAGGTTGCTGAGATTATCCGCGTGATCGAGAGCATCGCGTTTCAGACCAACATCCTTGCTCTGAACGCAGCAGTTGAAGCTGCGCGGGCCGGTGAGCAAGGGCGTGGATTCGCGGTCGTGGCAAGCGAGGTGCGCACGCTTGCCCAGCGCAGTGCGACGGCGGCCAAAGAAATCAAAGCCTTAATCGACGAATCGGTGAACCGGGTGGAGGCCGGCTCGAGGTTGGTTGAGGAAGCCGGCAGTACAATTGACGAAGTCGTCCTGTCGGTGCAGCGCGTGACGGACATCATGAGCGAAATCTCGTCGGCTTCGGAAGAGCAGCGTACCGGTATCGAGCAGGTCGATACGGCCGTCAGCCAGATGGACCAGATGACCCAGCGGAACGCCGCACTCGTCGAACAGGCCTCTGCGGCGGCGCAGTCAATGGCCCAGCAAGCAAACGGTTTGCGCGAAGCGGTGGCCTTCTTTAAGCTTGATGCGCGGGAGCCCTTGGCGTCATGAGTGATTACGCAGCTTGGCGAGCCGCCTCGGCTAGCACCGAAGGTCCGCACGTCATATTCACCTGCGTTGACGACGCCTGAGAGGGCGCTTCTGACTAGCCCAAACCATAAGCCCGTTCGCGCGACCAAGGTCTTCACGGGCAGTCTCAGGCCGAAAAGCGGCAGACGACATCTCGTGCGCGACCGTCGACCGATAACGGTCGGCCATCGCCTTGGCGCGACATTCATGCGCAGCTGTGGTCTAACTATGATGAATGGAGCCGTTTTGAAGTGGAATCCGGTCCACAACCAGCCGTTGGGTCTGACGACCTGTCGAACAGCCTTCCAGTCCAATATTCATTCTGCTCAAGCCATATGAACACAAGGTGACCATCTTGATGACGCGTGGGCCAATCGGCCTTGATGCGGCGCCACTGAAGCGAGACAAACTCTATCAGCAAGCTGCTTGCCCCTCTAAGTTCTCCCTTGATCATCCTACGCGGCGAACCAGCCCATGCCGAATCCAAGGGGTTGCCAGCTACGTCCACTTCCGAGCGCGCTTCGCCGATCACAAGCCTTGGGGTGCATACGCCAAACCGATGAGATAGTAGCCGCCGCAGAAGCGGCGTCGGACAGGCACGCTGGAATCGTCGACAATCCTGCGTTGAGGCTTGAGCTTCGGTGCGTCACCGTATTCATTATTGAGCCTTCCTGTCAGAGGTAGTCGTGAGCAGCGTTCCAATTGAGGCCGTCGCACCGGGCGATGCCGACGTGTTTGTGGCACGTCAACCAGTCATGGATCGGGCTGGTCGAGTTGTCGCATATGAACTTCTTTTCAGGGACGGCCCTGCCGGGGGAGCACATATAACGGACGAACTGCGCAGTACGACGGCGGTGATAGAACGCGCGCTGGGCTCGATCGGTCTCGAACGGCTTTCCGGGAGCAAGGCCTGCTTCCTGAACTGCTCACATGATTTTCTGTTTTCGGACTACCCGTACGTGCTACCAGCGTCACGCTTCGTTCTGGAAATTCTGGAGTCGGCCGAACTGACATTGAGCCTCTCGCGACGGTGCAGCGAGTTGCGAGGAGCTGGCTTCCAGATAGCGCTGGACGACGTCAGGAGCATGACTGACGAGATCCGATCGTTTCTTCCTTCCGTCGACATCGTCAAGATCGACTGGCCGTTTGTGGAACCTTCGGAGTTACCGGAGCTGGTCAGCCAGTTCAAGCGTGCAGGAAAGGTCGTGCTCGCCGAGAAAATCGAGAGTGCGGAGGATTCGGAGCTTGCCCGGCAAATGGGTTGTGATCTGCTGCAGGGCTATTATTTCGCCAAACCGCAGATTCTTTCAGGCAAGCGCGCGATGCCACCAGTCAACGCGATTCTTCATGTTGTCGAGCTGGTCGGCAGCGACGCCCCGTTGGGTGGTATCGCGCGGGCGCTGAGAGAGACGCCACTGCTGGTTGCGCAACTGTTGCGACTTGCAAACAGCAGCGAGCAATCCAACGGCAAAGCGGAGCGCATTTCATCATTGATGCAAGCACTCTCGATAGCCGGTAGTCGCGGACTTTTGCATTGGTGCAGACTTCTGCTTTACGTTAACCGGGATGGACTTCCGGTTGAGGATGATCCGCTTGTGCTACTTGCGCAACGACGGGCACATTTTATGGAAGAGGCGATCGACGCCATGCCGGACGGATCGCGCGCGCTTGCGGCCGCAGCCTATCTGACGGGCATGCTGTCGCTACTGCATCTCGCGTATCACATGGAACTGTGCAGCTTTGTCGAGGAGCTACCCGTTTCGGATTTCATCCGGGTGGCCATCCTTGACGGCGGCGGCGTACTTGGCGAATTGTTGTCGGTTGCGGAATTACTTGAACGGGGGTACGTGGACGCGGCGACGGTTGGACTTCAGCGGCTGGCGGTTTCTCCCGCAGGGGTTCTGAAGGTCGTTGGCTGCTACTGACACGGTTTCCAGTATCACGGGCGGTGCAGCGGCCAACTGCGGGCCCATAAAAATCCTACGTTCGGGTTTGCCCGCTGAAGGTTCTGGCCCGAGGTGGCTGCTCACATCCACAAGCATCGCTACTATTCGCTAGCAGCCGAGCCTCTCGCACTTAAACGTCCTCCGCGACGGTACCGTTCAAGTGCTTACGCCCAGAGTAAAGGAACGCAGAGACTTCTGCCAGGCGCCTTGAGTCATCGTGCGTTCGAGACGACCTTGAGTGAAGGCATCCAGCACGAGCGCAGTCTGTTCCAGGCTAGCTTCGCAGCGGAAGGGTAGAACGACGGTATGCACGTCTTCCTGGCAAAAAGGGTTCCAGTGTTTCGGAACCGTTGAGGTTCGACAACGGGAACTCCGGACGGAAAGCGGATAGCTCGCTTTAGACGACGTTTGATCTCGTCCGGCCGGCTTTCGGGAAGCGGGCATGCGTTCTGTTGTCAGGGAACCGTGTTTCCCGACATGCGACGCGGCAATTCGCAAGCGGACCCCGCTGTCCTGAGTTGGGGGAGCATCGTATCAACTCAATTCACACCGAACCTATACTCGTGCGCTTGATCGCGATAAGGCGAAAGGCCTGCCTTACCTCGAACCCAAGGCGCTCATACAAGCCGATCGCAGCCTGATTGTTACTTCGAACATGCAAGAAAGGCGTGTCCCCGCGGGCTTCGATATCTCTGCGCAGGACATTCACGAGGCGACCAGCAAGACCCTGACCTCGATACTCGTCACGCACACAGACAGCGCTAATTTCGACGTATCCGTCGATGTGCATCCGCTCACCTGCCATCGCGATGAGCTGGCCCCGGTCCCGGATTCCGATGTAGTTACCCATCTGGTATGTGCGCCTTGCGAAAGGGCCAGGTTTGGCCTCTGTCGCAAGTTCGAGCATCTCTTCGGCATCGAGGTGGTTCAGGCGCAGCACCGCCGCATCATGCACGCTGTCGGACGCACGAATCGTGGCCACCATTTGATGGAGTACGGCAACCTGCTCCGCCTGCAATCCCCGAATCGGTTCTATGGGATTGAGTGCTATCAACCTTGCCTGCTCGCCGGGTTGCAGAAGCTGGTGAAACTCCTGCCAGGCAGCCGTAGTGTCCGACACAACCGCCGCGAACGGCGACATTTCTGGACAATACCGACGAGCAAGCGAACCGCCTTGTCGGAAGTTCCCGTGTCGGGTAGCCAATGCCGACCAGATGGGGGTGTCCAGGATGTGTTGGAAGGGGTGATCCATATCGATTCCTTGTGATTGCGCTACGTCTTTCGGGCTGTCGTTAAGTCGCGTTCATCAGCGTGCTGAGCGGGTGGTCAGACTCGATCAGCAGCGACTCAAACGTCTGCAGATTGCCAGGCAATTTACCCTGAGTTCGCTTACCAACGACGTGCCTTCGTTCGTCAAACGGGTGTTGTCGACGAGTAATGTACGTGGTGCGTCCCTGCTGTACCATTGCGATAAATGTCAACTTTGATAGCGTTTGCGCCATGAAGGTGAGTGTCCTCGCCCTCGATAACGTGTTCGATACCGGCCTTACTGCGGTTCTGAATGCCTTCAACACCGCGAACGAGTTGGCGGCGCTGCAGGATCCGGACGCGCGGCCTTTCGATCTTTGTGTGGTGGGGATGAAGCGCCAGGTGCGTACGGCGCTCGGAATGCGGATGTCGGTCCAGGCGACGAGCGCAGCTGACCGGTCAGATTGGGTCATTGTGCCAGGGCTGAGCACGAAGATGCCCGAACAGTTGCTGCTGGCCCTTGGGCGACGCGACGTCACCGATGCGATGGCCCGTTTAAATGCTTGGCATGCCGGCGGTTCGAGAATTGCCGCGTCCTGCATCGGCACGTTCGTGCTGGCGGAATCGGGGCTGCTGCGGGGCGGCGATGCCACAACGTCGTGGTGGCTTAGTCCACTGTTCCGCCAGCGTTATCCAGACGTGCGTCTCGACGAATCGAGAATGTTGGTGCCCTCAGGCGATTTCGTTACAGCGGGAGCGGCAATGGGGCATCTCGACCTCGCGCTGTGGTTGATACGGCAATCGAGCCCTGAGCTTTCGACTCTTGTCGCGCGTTATATGCTTATAGACAGACGGCCGTCGCAGGCGCCGTATATGATCCCGGAGCATCTGGCGCACGCTGATCCACTTGTCGAACGGTTTGAGCGCTGGGCGCGTACGCGGCTCGCGCAAGGCTTTTCGCTAGACGCGGCGGCCGACGCTCTGGCGACGAGCAAGCGAACCCTGCAACGTCGCATCGAGGCGGTGCTTGGCAAATCGCCCCTGTCATACTTCCAAGATTTGCGCGTCGAGCGTGCGGTTCACTTGATACAGACGAGCCACCTCGATATCGAGGCGATCGCTGCAGAGGTTGGGTACGCCGATGGCGTGACGCTGCGTACGTTGCTTCGCAGACGCCTCGGACGTGGCGTGCGGGAATTACGCGGCAATGCACGCTGATCGCAAGTACGGAGGGCACGGTCTCTACGTTGTACGAGCACGCCAGTTCAGTGGAAACCGTTGCAACCGCGCCCCATGACAACCTCTCAATTGTCCGGACGAACCTTTGAGTCACCGAGTTCGGCTACTCTTGATGGGTCTGCTTGCCATCCAGAAATCCACCCGCGAAGACGTTGCGAAGGTAGTCGACAAATGCGGAGACTGCGCGCGGAACCCGCGCCGAATAGGGGCGGATAATATGCAGCTTCGGGGCGAAAGCCCCGACGGATTTCCAGTCGGGTAATAGCCGCACAAGCTTGCCCTGCCGAAGTGACTCCTGCGCGCTGAAATCTGGTAGAAGTGCGATGCCGAGGCCGTCGATTGCCGCATCTCTTAGCGACTCGCTGTTGTTCGTGGCGAACGGCCCCGACACCGGAACGGTGAGCCGTGCGACGTTAGCCTGGTGCGATTTGATTCGCTCGAAGCTCCACGCTGGCAACTCCACGCCGCGCGGATAGTAAAGACAGCGATGCTTGGACAAGTCGTCGGGTGTTTGCGGCATGCCGAATCGCGATATGTACGACACGCTTGCCACAATCAGTGAATGTGTTTCACACAGAGTCCACTCGACGTGGGTATCTGGGATGATGGCGCTGTGCCGGATGCCCAAGTCGAAGCCCTCGCTCGAGAGCGAAACCAGTCTATCCGATACCTCGAGCTGCACCCGCACATCCGGATTGGCATTGAGGAACGCTGGTATTTGTGGCACCAACTGTTGGCGGGAAAAAGCAACCGGCGCCGTCACACGAACGAGTCCTCTGGGAGCACTCGCTGAATCCTGGACGCCACCAAAGCTCTCGACGATCTGTTGGAACGGCCCGCGGAGTTCATTCACCAGCTTTTGACCCACTTCGGTAAGCCGAACGCTTCTTGTCGTACGAACAACTAACGGGACGCCAGCAATGCGCTCAATCTCAGCTATCCGTTGACTGATCGATGCCTTGCTCACGTCGAGCCTGGCGGCAGCCTTTGTGAAGCTACCCTGGTCCGCCAGTACCGTTAGCACGTGAAGATGCGACCACAGCCCCTCGATTTTCTGTCGTTCCATGGCTCAATTGTTCACAGCGCTAAACAGTGAAATCGATTGTAGCGCTTTTTCTAATTGACGGTGGCGTCTACGCTGGAGTCATCGGTTGGCGCGATACACGAACAAGGCGCCCGGCCGTTCTCAGGCCCCTCATCAATCGGAGAAGTAAATGCCTTTCCTCAAATTTGACATCGTTGAAGGTCGCACTGACAAGCAAATCAAGGCAATGCTTGATGCAGCTCACCGCGCGGTGCTGAAATCGCTCGGCGTGCCGGAGCGCGACCGCTATCAGCTTGTCAATGAACACAAAGCCTCGCGCATGGTTGTCGAGGACACAGGTCTTGGTATAACGCGTACGAAGAACGTCGTGATTGTATCGGTTACCTCGCGGCCGCGTTCCCAGGAAGCGAAGCAGCTCTTCTACAAAGAACTTTGCCGCGAACTCCAGGCGAGTTGCGACATCGAACCGAGCGATGTGATGGTGTCATTCGTGATCAACTCGGACGTCGATTGGAGCTTCGGCAACGGCGTTGCACAATTCATGACCGGCGAACTATAGACTTTGGTTTTTTACACTGCAGTGAACTGACCAGGCGTTTGGCCCTTCTCAAACAACCATTCAATCGTCCTGTGGTCTGTCTTTTCGTGCGAACTTTAAGCAGGGCTAAGTGTGAAAGGATGCGTTATGAAGGTTGACAGAAATCTAAGTGATCTCCCGATTTCAATCGGGGCGCAAGAGCTTGAACCAGCTCGGATGGACCTTATCAGGCATTGCGATGCAAGGCGTCACAGAACGCTACAGGCCGATAAAGCTTTCCGAAGTAGCGAGTCATGAAGGGGCCGAACACAAATGTTAGACGAACAGAGAAAAGGAGCGTTTAAATGACATACTCGACCACCAATCCCTACACGGGAGAAACACTCAAGGTCTTTCCCAACGCCACCGATGCCGAGGTGGATCAGGCGCTGGCACAAGGCCATGCCGCTTACCAGCTATGGAAGGACGTGGCTGTCGCTGACCGCGTGGCGGTGCTGCAGAAGGCCGCAGATCTATTGCGCGAGAGGCACACGCAATACGCCAGCCTGCTGACCCTCGAGATGGGAAAACTGCTGACCGAGGCGGAGGCCGAGGTTGAGCTTTCCGCGTGCATCTTCGAATACTATGTCGAGAACGCCGAACGGCAATTGGCTGCGGAGAAGCTGCCGTCCAAGGACCCCGCGGTGAAAGATGCGATGCTGGTACACGAGCCGCTCGGCATCATCTTGGCTATCGAGCCATGGAACTTTCCCTATTACCAGATCGCGCGGATCATTGCCCCACAGTTGTCCGCCGGCAACGTTGTCGTACTCAAGCATGCATCGAACGTGCCGCAGTGTGCTGATGCGTTCGAGCGACTGATGCTCGAAGCCGGCCTGCTCGCGGGTGGTTTCAAGAACCTGTACGCTACCCGCGCGCAGATCAAGACCATCATCGACGACCCGCGCGTACACGGCGTGGCGCTCACCGGCTCGGAAGAGGCCGGGGCCATCGTCGCGGCTCAGGCCGGCGCGGCACTCAAGAAATCGACCATGGAGCTTGGTGGAGCTGACGCGTTTATCGTGCTGGAAGACGCCAACCTCGACAAGGCTGCCAAGTGGGCCGTGTTCGGTCGTCACTGGAACGCTGGCCAGGTGTGCTGCTCGTCCAAACGCATCATCGTGGTTGAGGCTGTCTATGAAGCTTTCATGGAGCGGTACGTCGCTGGCGTGACTGCACTGGAGGCCGGCGATCCGATGGATCGGTCCACGACGCTTGCGCCGCTGTCGTCGCAGGGCGCCGCTGACGACGTGCGCAAGCACGTCGAGGAGGCGGTCGCCCATGGAGCGACCGCCACCGTCATCGGTGCCGAGGTGTCGGATCGGGGCGCGTTGGTACGTCCGGTCATGCTCACCGGTCTGACCAAAGACAACCCGGCCTACTACTGGGAGTTTTTTGGTCCCGTGTCGCTGATCTTCAAGGCCAAAGACGAAGCCGAAGCGATTTCCATTGCCAATGACTCACCGTTCGGTCTTGGCGGCTCGGTGTTCACCCAAGATCTCGCCCATGGCGTTGACGTGGCCCGGAAGATCTCGAGCGGCATGGTCTACATCAATCACCCGACTGCCGTGAAAGCCGATTTGCCGTTCGGCGGCATCCGCCGCTCAGGCTACGGCCGCGAGTTGATCGGACTGGGTCTGAAGGAATTCGTCAACCAAAAGCTGATCGGCGTGACCGACATCGACGGCACTTTCTAAGTGCCCGCCGGAACGTGCGCGTCAATTTCGCCCGATTCGACCCGGTGCAGTTGCTCCAGGTCAGGGTGGTCAATGGCGGTCTAGCCAAGCCTTGCATCGTCGACTAAAAGCGAGATCAAGCAGCTAGTCATCTTATTCAACGTTTCGCGACATTCTCTCCTATTTATTACGTATTCAAATGTATTCGTAGATGAGATGAAATACGACGAGACTTAAAGGTTTTGCAAAAGTAGAAAACTGAGGGATCAGATTATCGATCTTGTGTCAAAGATGAATGAATATTGGAAGAAGTTCGTGGGTGAAGGTTCGTCCACAAAGGCGTACCCCGGTACAACATGCCGGGATCTCATAGTCCAAACGCTTAGGTGCCAAGACGGTCAGTCAAAACTCAAGCGTTTCATGTTTTTCAAAGGAAACTCATCATGCCGACTTACGTCTGTTCTATCCCTCCTAACACGCTGACAGACGAACAGAAGACGCAGATCGCCGTTGCAATCGGCAAGCGTCATAGTGAAGCGACTGGTGCTCACCCGTTTTTTGTCCAAGTCGAGATTGACGAGAACCCTGGGAAGACTCGCTATCTCGGTGGTTCCCCGGCCAATGCACACATCTGGATTCGCGGTGACATCCGCGCCGGGCGTTCCGACGAAGCTCGGCAGCAGCTTATGCTGAACGTCATGCGAGATGTCGCCAGCATCACCGGTCTTAAGGAACGGGAGATTTGGATCTATTTGTGTAATCTCGCACCCATCGATATGGTTGAATATGGCCATGTGCTGCCCCCGCCCGGTGGAGAAAAATCATGGTTCGAAAATCTGCCTAACGAACTGAAGACTTATCTCATGGGTCTAGGCGTACAACAACAGAATTTTCGTTTGTAAAGGAGCAGTCAACTTGCTGATAAAGAGGCAGCGACCTCGAAGATCCCGCCGCTCTGGAGCCGGTCCTGTTGCGTCAGGTTCGCTCGTTTCGCGTATCCCCCGAGTTGGCCGATGATCGCGCAGAAACTATCCACATTCAGCTTGTACAGCGCCCGGCCAAACAGGTGATACGCCTTGCCAGGCGTGAGCCATCACGCTAGGCGGGAGGGCGAGCGAGGCCTTCCTGTCGAGCTTCAGTCCGATGCAAAAGCACTTCGTACTGGAGCGACATCTAGTGGGCACGTCGCTTTACCGCAAACAACACCGTGAACGCTTTGCCGAATGGCATCGTTTCACTGACCTTACCCGAATCCGTGCGGTCTTTAGGAGAGGTGCGCCTTCAGGCCAAAAACTGCTCTGCAAATTCGGGGGAAGCAAGCTGGTCAAGCATCTCTCTGAACTCCTTGGCGTTGGTGCTGCCTACAAGGGAGTCGAACCGCTTTTGCGCCTGCTTCCAGAGCACTTCCGCCTCGTGTAGCTTTGCCTCTCCAGCTTCAGTCAGGGCGATGCGGCGCCTGCGGGCATCTTCATTGTCCTTCCGGTTCGCGACAAGGCCGTCCCGAATAAGTGGCTTCGGCGTGTGACGAAGCGCAGATAGATCCATGACGATACTCCGCGAATCTGTGCGGCGACGAGCGGATAAATCCATCATTCCACTTTGAATGTGTAGCGCCCCTGTGTGCGGTGGCCGTTGCGGCGACCGCACGGGAGACCGAATAGACGCTCGGTGTGCGCAGATTCAACGCGACCGACATGTGTTTCTTTTTCGTCGAGTCGACGACAGACTTTGCGCTCGTCACACTGTCACACCTGTGGTGTCAAACTCGCGGTTACCGGTCGAGTTCGAGACGATGTCGCAAAGAAGAAACGCACGTGCGCGGAGGGGCCCTTGTCTGCACTAGTCGCGCGGTTGATGGAAAGCCGCGCCTAGATGCCGAATTGACCGTAACGTTTCATTCAGAGCCCCACTAGCACGGCCAGCGCGACGAGTCGGCGTCAGGGCTCAACATGCAATCGAACTCGATACAGGCTATTGCAACTGGTCGATTCCAGTTGCGCTCTCGGTTAGTGAACGGTCGGCGGGTGCAGGATTACGGGTACACTTTTTGATCCCATGAAGACCGCAAGAAACTTGACTGGTTCGTTCGTGTCGTTGCGCCCACGATGCCAATGCGTTCGCGACTGTAGGAATGCCTGACCAGCGGAAAACTGCTGCCGCTGCCCGTCTTGAAACTCAACGGTCAAGGTTCCCTGCAGCACATAAAGATAGGCGGGAACCGGATGGGTCATCCACTGCGTCGTAGTCTGTGGTGGAATCGTAAGAATTTCCGTGGAAACTACCGGTTGTGCGGTACTTAGGTACTCCAGTCGCTCACCGGCGATCGTTGTATCCAGAGGCGCAAGCGTTTGCATGGTGACTTCCTGGCCGGGTGCCGCGGACGCACTCTGACTTAAAGCGAGACCACTGACGGACAAGAGCGCTGCAGATAACACAGACGCGACTCGCCATTGAAAACCACTTTTCGTCTTTTGCATGATGAAGCTCCTTAATGGTATATGCCACAAAATGTCGAGCAAGCCAACAGAGGTTTGGGCCGCTATGGTGTTGGAGCAACCCGAGGAACAGGGAACACGGGGTCAGTCTTTGCGTTCCACTTACTGGTAGTACCAACGCGGATGATGGCCTTGCCAGCGGTGCCCCGCGCCGAACACGTTTAGTCGATGGATACCCCTGTCACGACGGGTACGGTCGCTTTCGAATGCGCCGGCGTTTCCGCTGGGTCGATGAGAAGCCACGCGATGGCAGCGGCAATGAATCCGACAGCCGAGGCCGCCAACATCAGACTCACATATCCGTGAGCAAGAGTCTGGAGCGCAAGCTGCACCGTTGCCCCATGAGAGGTCAAGGCGACGCCAGCAGAGTCGACGTTTCCGTTAGCAATGAGACGCGTGATCTCAACGCGGGCCGATTCGTCAACGCCGGGAAGCACCTGGTTCAGACTGGAGGCGATCCGCTGAAAGAGAATCGCACCGAGCGCGGCGAACCCGACCACGACCCCGCTGAACCTCATCGCTCCCGAAATGCCAGAGGCCATGCCAGCTCGCTCGACCGGAATCACGGTCATGCCGACCTTGACGACCTGACCGTTCAAGATGCCGGCGCCGATAGACGCTACAAACATGGGAGTGGCGATCGCCAGGTAACTGAACCGCGGGATGCACATCGCCGTGAACAGAAGACCGACCGCCACAAGCAGCAGACCCAGTACCAGCATTCCACGCCCAGAGAGACGATGCTCGAGATGGGACGAAATGATTCGCGGCACCACAAAAAGCGGTACCACGAGCGGGAGCATCAATATCCCTGCGTGAAACGGCGAATATCCGAGCGCACTCTGGAAAAAGAAGGGCAGATAGGTCAGCATGGTCAGGAACGTGACCGCGAATGACACCGCCGCCGTGTTCGCACCCAGGTACGTCCGCTTGAAGAACATGCCAAGATCGACCATTGGTCGCGATTGCCTTGCTTCAACGACAAGAAATGCGATCAGGAACGCAGCCGAGCCTGACAATTGGATTCGTATTTCGGCACTGCTCCAGCCGATGCGATTGCCGAGAATCAACGCCCAGGTCAGGAGACCGAGAAAGCCGCTAAAAGTCAGAACACCGGCAACGTCCACCCGGTTCGCGTAAGGGTCGTTGGATTCCTCGACTGTCGTCATCGTTATGCCAATCATGACGAGGCCAATGGGAAGATTGACGTAAAAGGCCCATTGCCAGCCGAGCACCTGGGTAATGAGTCCGCCAGCGATTGGCCCGAGCATGATGGCGACGCCAATGACCGATCCCCAAAATGCGAACGCCTTTGCCCTTTCCCTGCCCTGAAAGCCGTGTGACAAGACAGCAAGCGCGGCGCTCAACTGCAGCGCAGCACCAACCCCCTGAACTGCTCGCGCGACATTGAGGACTGCGCTTGACGAGGCAGCGCCGCAAAAGAACGAAGCGATGGTGAATACCAACAGACCAATGATTAGGACCCGCTTACGGCCGAACCTATCTGCGAGAGCGCCCGCTGGCATGACGAGGGTGGCGAAGGCCAGCGTGTAGGCCGAAATCACCCACTCGATCGCGGCGAAATCGGCGTGTAGAGACTTCGCGATTGACGAAAGCGAGACCGCGACAATGTTGGCATCAAGATTGATCATGAATGATGGAACCGACACGCAGAGCAACAACATCAACTTCCGTGACACGCTTTCACTCCAATTCGGGTCTTGCGCCGGACCGGGGACGGCTGCGCGCTCCAATGCGAGCAAAAAATAGCGGCATATACCACGTTTTAGGATCCAGGTGAGCAGAAACGCACCGCCTCGCCGGTGCCCACGAAAATATCGCCGCGAACACACTACTGAACCAGCCTTCGTCATGCGCTGCATCGACTCGGAGATAGAGCCTTCAGCCAGCCTTGAGGCCAGATCAAAATCCAGCCTGACATCCCGCCACCCCATGTGAGGTTTGCAATAAAAATGGTATATGCCAGTATCGTACTCGATGTTTGACGATTGAAACGGCTTGTCTCGTGAAAAGAGTTTTTCCGTCCGGTGAACTATCCGGGGCCAGCGAATTTGTCAGGCAAACATTGGAGATCGAGTGTGTCGTTAACCAACGCGCGCGTCTCTACGACAGAAATGAACGGTCGCGCGAGGCGGTAGTCGAACTCGTCAAGACACAGGGTGGCGGAAAACGGGCTCCTAAACTCTCTATGATCTCACCCATGGCATTGAAATCAGCGCATCCAAGTACCAGAAACATAGAACCGAAGATCCCGTCACCTAAGTCAGCGTGCGATCCGAAGGTATCGACGTGGGTGGAACAGAGGACAGCTTTCGCCTGATCCAGTTCGGTGAATTCGCCGCCGCGTGCTGCTGCGCTGACCGGGACATCGGACGCAGAGGTACTGCACGCAAGAAGCCATATGGGTTCGGCGTGAGGGTGTCACTCACGATGATTTCCAATAAGGGGCTCATGGTTAGGGCTCGCCCGATGTCGGATACGCCGTACGCACGGCGTGCGGCGTGAAGTCATCGAGACAAGGCAACACGTTCATTGAACGCGATCAGAGTTTCGTGAGAACTGCAGGTTGTCTGGCAGCACCAAGGCGGCTCATAGCGCCTATACCGGGCCCGATGACGTCCTCGATCCAGATTCGCGCCCACGGCCTGCTTCTCCGCCAGACTGGCTACTCCCGGCGACCCGCCGACCTTGCACGCCGTCAGCGCACCCGCACCACCAACAAAAAACCGCCACCAAAATGCCGTCAGTATGCCCCTGTCTTTCGCCAAATCAGGCAGGCTCTCGCGAGCTGCATGATATGCGATGGCTACTCTCCGGGTACCGCACACTTCGGTCGGTCGGGGCAGGCCTTGGAATTCCTGTCGACGAACGCCGCTAGATCTGGTGCAGAGAACCTAGGCGCATCTGGTAGGGAAGGGTCGTCGTATTTCCATCGCGTGCGCAACGCAGAACCTCGATATACTACAATGATGTAGGTACAACTGTTGCATTGAGATGATGATGCCGCATCTAGGACGCCGTGTCCGCAACATCAACCCGGAAACCCTTTATGTTCACCGACTGCTATTGCACACAGTTCCGTCGCTCAGCCAACGCACTGACCAGCGTATATGACGACGCTCTTCGGCCTGTCGGGCTCAAAATTACCCAGTTCTCTTTGTTGAGGGCGCTTGAGCGTCTCGGCGCTGCGACCTTCACCGAGATCGCCGCAGAGCTCGCACTCGACAAAACAACGATCTCGCGAAATCTGAACCTTCTTGTGAGTGCCGGTTGGGTAGATGTGGCCCCGGAAGAAGATGCTCGGTATAAAGTTGCTACCCTTAGCGCAGAGGGATTGAGGGTGCTGCGCCTGGCCGAACCGTTCTGGCGCACTGCGCAAAAGCGGGTCGAGCGCCAGGTGCGGCAATTCATGAGGGACCCAGCGAACCAGCTCTTGGAAGCGCTTGAATCCCTGCAGCAGGCGGGAAGGGGCTAGGGGAAGCCCATATGCATGGAGACGGGCGCCAATCAAGGGTAAACACTGCTGGAAAAGAAGCGGAGCGATTACTAAGATGTACCTACAACTGCTTTCGGGCAGTTTTCAATGCTCATACAGTTGTAGCTACAACTGAGGTTCCAGTGACGAACGTTTGGTGTCGCGGTCGTCGGTGCAGGCGTGCTTTTTTTACGCATGTAGTTGCATATACATCTACATGTAATTTTGATTTCGAAGGAGGAATCAAATGCCAACGTATATCGTGTCGGCCGTATCCGGCAGATTCAGCGAAAAGATTAAGCAGCAGATCGCGGAGGGGATCACAGATTCTCATAGCAACGCCACCGGCGCGCAGGGTTTTTTCGCGCAGGTAATCTTCAGTGAGATTCCCGACGGCAGCCACTTCATGGGAGGAAGTCCTTTGAAGTCAGACCAGATTTTCGTTCACGGCCACATCCGCGCCGGACGAACTGCTCAGCAAAAGGACCAGTTACTTGAAGACATTGTGAAGGTGATCGCTAGCGCGGCGTCGACGGAACGGCGCCACGTTTGGGCATACGTGTCCGAACTGCCGCCTTCGCAAATGGTGGAATACGGAAAAGTTCTCCCCGAACCCGGAACTGAGGAGGATTGGCTCAGCTCGATGTCTCATGCTGACCGTGAGCATCTTCTTAGCATTGGCAAATCGAAACCAGACTAATTGCGCTGAGTGGAACACCGGGATAGACCATGAGTACTTCAGCATACGCGCTACCGCAGCCACATAGAAGAATGACTCGAGAAGAACGCAAGATCGTGTTCGCGTCTTCTCTTGGCGCGGTCTTCGAGTGGTATGACTTTTACCTGTATGGTTCGCTGGCCGCGATCGTTGGCAAGCAGTTTTTCTCAGGCGTAAACGAAACGGCCTCATTCATCTTTGCACTACTTGCGTTCGCAGCAGGATTCGCGGTTCGTCCCTTCGGAGCTCTTGTTTTTGGCCGACTTGGTGATCTCGTTGGCAGAAAATATACGTTCCTGATTACCATCCTGCTGATGGGCTCGTCGACTTTCCTGGTTGGTATCCTTCCTTCATACACTTCAATTGGTATCACCGCGCCGATCTTGCTGGTAACGCTTCGTCTGGTTCAGGGTCTCGCACTTGGTGGCGAATATGGCGGAGCCGCGACGTATGTCGCTGAGCACGCACCTCCGGGCAAGCGCGGCGCGTTTACGGCGTGGATCCAAACGACGGCAACGCTCGGTTTCTTTCTGTCACTGCTGGTTGTTCTCGGCGCCCGATTTTTCGTCGGAGAAGCGAAGTTCGCGGTATGGGGGTGGCGTATCCCTTTCGTTTTCTCCATCATCCTCGTGTCCATGTCAGTATGGATCCGTCTTTCATTACACGAGTCTCCTGTCTTCCTGAAAATGAAGGCCGACAACGCGACGTCCAAAGCGCCGATCAAGGAAGCATTTGGCCAATGGCGCAACGTTCGGTTGGTGCTCGTCGCTTTATTCGGTCTCGTGGCAGGACAATCGGTTATCTGGTATGCAGGCCAGTTTTATGCGCTGTTCTTTCTCACACAAACGCTGAAGGTCGAATCGGTCACGGCGAACCTTTTGGTCGCTGCGGCGCTCGCGATCGGAACGCCGATGATTGTGTTCTTTGGATCGTTATCCGACCGCATCGGGCGCAAACCAATCATGTTGGCCGGTTTTCTACTTGCCGTTGTTGGTTATTTCCCCATTTTTCATGGTCTCACGAAATACGCGAATCCTGCTTTGTATGAGGCGCAGGAGCGCGCTCCCGTGACAGTTGTCGCGGATTCAAAAACATGTTCATTCCAGTTCAATCCTGTAGGAACTTCGCAGTTCGTCAATTCTTGCGATATTGCAAAGTCCTTCCTTGCCAAGGCTTCAGTCAACTATTCGAATATTGACGCGCCTGCTGGCACAGTTGCAACGGTACGTGTTGGTGACCAGGTAGTGTCGAGCTTTGAGGGCGCGCGGCTCACGCCAGGCGAACGACAGCAAAAGCTGCGGGAATTCAACGCGGCGCTTGGCAAGCAGATCAGTTCGGTGGGATACCCGTCGGTTGCAGACCCGACGCGTATTAACTATTTGATGGTCATGCTAATGCTCATCGCGCTCGTCCTGCTGGTAGCAATGGTCTACGGACCGATTGCGGCTGCGCTCGTTGAGTTGTTCCCGACGCGGATCCGATACACCGCAATGTCGTTGCCATATCACATCGGCAACGGTTGGTTTGGTGGGTTCCTCCCGACTACTGCATTTGCACTAGTGGCTGCTACAGGAAACATCTATTCCGGCGTGTGGTATCCGGTAAGCATCGCTGCAATTTCGTTCGTTGTTGGACTCCTGTTCCTTCCCGAAACACGGAACCGCACCATCGACGCGTGATCCACTTTAACTCCGTGGCGAGTGTCGTGCCGATTCCGGTCTGAGTGGTTTGGCACGGACTCTGTGGGTGGGAAAAAAGTCTCTTTGGCGACATGTATGCATAAGGCGAGGGAGCTGTCTTTATACGGAGCAAAAGTCGGTCATGCAGCGTTGGTCAAGAACTCCCGGGTTAGAACCACGCTGGCATCGCAGAGCGTCCCAGTCCGGGCGTTTTGGAATGCAAACCTGGTGAGGAAGTCCTTGATCACGTCCGCCACGAGATTTCGCACCACGGCTCTTATGTGGAATTTGTCAGCGCTACGTAACCGGTGCGGAAGCCTGGGAATGTCAGTTGCGCCGAGGCAGGAAGGCTTCCACTTGCGAGGTTGGTTGTGCATCGTGCGATGTCTTGAGTGTTGGGAATTCGACGAGGCGAGACCGTCGTTATACACAGCGTTGTCGGCGGCAGAGGGTGGAAAGCGCCATCTCCGATCATTTACTGAACACTAGGCAACGTAGTCTATGCACCCACGTTCTGAAAATCGAAGAGTAGGGACCACAACTACTCCGCACATACCATATAAAAAAACGAGATAGCCCCTATCGATTCAATTCAATCTCTCAGATTAATGATTGCGCGTATTCTCCCCTTATCAATTGAAACAAAGGACGGTCGTGGAAAGTCTGACAGCACCTCACAACCCAAGAAACCCCGAGGCGCAAACCGTCAACGGTTGGTGGGCGACCGCGGCTGCCTTTTGCGCAAGCCTTGTCGGTATCGGGCTGGCCCGGTTTGCTTATACTCCTCTACTGCCCGCTATCATTGGCGCGCATTGGTTCGATGCGTCGATGGCAGCATATTTGGGCGCGTCCAATCTTGCAGGTTATCTTGCAGGCGCTCTCGCCGGCAATCAGATTGCCGCACGATCGACGGTAGCGGTGACGCTGAGAGCGATGATGATTCTAGCGTCTGTCGCTTTCTTCGCATGCGCATATCCGGTTTCATTCTCGTGGTTTTTCTTTTGGCGATTTATGTCGGGCCTATCGGGAGGGGCTCTGATGGTACTTGCGGCCCCTACGGTGTTGCCTTTGCTTCGCCCCTCCCGTCGGGGATTAGCTGGAGGCATTATCTTCATGGGTGTCGGTGCCGGTGTTGTGGCGTCGGGCACGCTCGTTCCACTACTGCTTCAAAGGGGATTACACGATACGTGGGTTGGCCTGGGGGTGCTTTCACTGGTCCTGACGGCGATCGCCTGGAAGGGGTGGCCAAGTGAAACTGGCAGGTCGGTGGCACAGTCACATAACCATCCTGCACCTAGGTTAGGCACATTGCGAGCGCTGTACTTGGAGTACGCTTTGAATGCTGCTGGTTGGGTACCACACATGATCTTCTTGGTCGATTTCGTGGCACGGGGTCTTGGTAAGGGCTTACAAGTCGGAGCCGAGTATTGGGTTTTGTTCGGAGTCGGCGCGACAGTCGGCCCTATTCTCGCTGGCGTCCTAGCTGACCGGATAGGCTTCGGACGGGCGCTACGTTTCGCGTTTGTATTGGAAATCGGTGGAATTGCAATTCCAGCTCTAGGTGTGGGGCCGCTCTGGTTGATCGTCTCTAGTGTGGTGGTTGGGGCTTTCGTCACCGGCACAGTTCCACTTGTGTTGGGTCGCGTGCACGAACTTCTTGCACATCATCCTGCGCAGCAAAAACCGGCATGGAGAACGGCGACGGTGGCGTTTGCTCTCTTCCAGGCCGTGGCTGCGTATGGACTGTCCTTTATATTCGCCCGTAGCGGAGGCAACTACAAATTGCTATTCGTCATCGGCGCTGTGACGATGGTGATCGCCCTGGTGATCGACCTGCTAGCAGCCGACAATCGCGCTACTAGCTGAGGATGCCCGCATCCGGTTGCTTCGTAAAACCCGGTCCCCCGAAGGCCATCGCAAAACGCCTCGGCTGCGTTTTCACATTAAGCCCGCGCGTGGATATGATTGGTAGCGCAAGCCTAGGGGTTGGCTTGCGCGTTCAGGAAATTCGTGAACGGCGTGGCTCAGATGGCGCAAAACGGCATACAAGAAGATAAATAGCGCCGCCAGCAGAGTGACTGCTCTAAACAGATTGTGTGCTAGGGCATTCAAGGCGAACTTACGTTTGAACCCCAGCAGCCCACGGCGCCGAAAGCGCTTAAACCCCGGCAGAGAGTGCAAGCTACGGCAGCACACGGGTGACACTTCCCCAAGCCCACACATTTTTTCCCAATAGAACTTTGGCGAGGAGTCCCAACTCAGGACGGACCAGCCTGCTTATAGTTATGTAGCTTGCAATAAGCACGCAAAAAACGTTCTTAGGTAGAGCGGCGACTTGCCTCCTGCTAAAGACAGGGTAGTCGAAAGATCTGGCACATGTACGTAAATTGGCAACTATTTACCGGACACCTGCGTCGGATTGGGTCTGTATCGTTAGGATTGGAAATTCTAGCTTGTGCGGACAACGCAAGCTGTTGTGGAACTCGTATTTACACGCGTGGAAATAGCTTTCTTCGTGCAAGTGATGTATAGTGGTTGTAGATACAACTGTAGGCAACGAAAAATGACGAGAAGTTCCTTTGCAGGTGTGGATTGCGGGGTAGCCCAGGCAGTCGATCAACTGGGCGATAAGTGGACACTTGTGATCCTCCGTAGTGCCTTCGCCGGCATCATGCGGTTCGACGAATTTACCGAGCATCTGGGAATCGCGGCGAACATCTTGGCGGATCGACTTAGCAAGCTGGTAGAAGTCGACGTTCTTCGCAAGCAGAAGGTCGAAGGGGATGGTCGTGCAGTGGCGTATCTATTGACGGCAAAGGGTCTTGATACATACCCGTTGATCATTTTCCTCAATCAGTGGTCGGAGCGCTGGATGGGAAGTTCGAAAGGACGTCGCATCCAGATTCTCGAAAGAAAGACGGATCGGCCAATCCGGGAGGTTCAGGTTCTTGCAGAAGGTGGCAAGGCTTTGACGGCACATGAAACCTATATGTGTAGCGATGCCAGCGGAAGTGATGTTTTAAATCGCTCCCAGACGATCGTCGCGCGGCGTCGCGGCAACGACCTCCGCTAGCTGCATCGCAGGCCACATTCATTTTGAACGACGGCCGCAAATGAGGCGGCCGTTATCAGCAGATCGCGATATCTGCGGGCGGAGCGGGCAACCAGTCTCTGGATTTTTGTCGACAATGGTGGATCGGAAGAACATGGATACAATTCGATGCATGAGGAATTTCGTTGGGGTCGCGGAGTCTGGAAGCTTCACGGCGGCTGCTCTTCAACTGAATACAACAACGGGTTATGTGTCCCGCTCGATCTCTGAACTTGAGTCTCATTTGCGGACCCGCCTGCTGAACCGTACTACGCGACGCGTTGCACTGACTGAGGCGGGTGAGCAGTATCTAGAAAGGTGCTACGCGATCATCGCTTCGATTGCTCATGCGGAGGCCGAGGCGTCCAATGCGCATGCGATTCCCGTCGGGACGCTGCGAGTTCACGCCATGTCGAGCTTAGGGCAAAACTACGTGGTACCTGCGATTGCAGCATACCAGGCGCGTTATCCTTCGGTAACCGTAGAATTGACACTTTCGCAAAACGTGCCAGATTTGATCGCGGATGGATACGACGTTGCTTTGCGGGCATCCCCGACTTCGCTGCCTGACTCCGCCTATATCGCGCATCGGTTGGGGACTTTGAGCAGCGTTCTATGCGCCTCACAGGCGTATCTCGACGCAAACGGTGTGCCAGAGACGGTCGAAGATCTATCCGGGCACATGTGCTTGCAGGTTGCCATACCTTTGTTCCCGTCTGACAAGTGGATTTTGGGCAGTGAGGCCGGCCAGAGTGAATTCAAATTGCCCGCGGGGCGATTCAAGGTTAACGATGCGGATGCGATGGCTGTCGCCTTGCAAGAGAGTATGGGAATTGGTTCTCTGCCGACACTTACTATCAGATCCCTGTTTCGCTCCGGTACGTTGGTCAGGGTACTGCCTCAATATCACCTTCAACCTCTAAATCTGTACGTCCTTCATGCGTCCAGGCAGTTTCTGGATGCGAAGATCAAGACGTGGATTGACTTCTTGCGCGACTGGATAGGAGAGGCGCTGACGAGTGACGCCGCGGCGATAAGTGGCATACCGAGGCCGCGCGAGGTGAGGCCGATGGAGGCGTTACCTCAAAGCGTTTGAATAATTGGAGTGCAAACTTGCACCCGTTCTCGCTTCGTGACGTGTGGGGACGCCCATCTACTACGACCCTTTACTGACGAGCAGCGCTGCGCAAGGCGTCGCCACGCGATTTCCGTTTCATTGTTGTCCAGCGGAGGGCGGGCCGCAGCTGCGGCCGGCGGCACAGAAATCCAAGCCGATGATGCCGAGCCTTCCGTCAATTTGTGTCAATGAGGACTGCGTGACTGCGGGTGAAGCCTGCACCCTCCATCCGTCGATGGTCGATCACGTGCTGACTTGGTCAAGCGGGGGGCGCACGCGTCAGTTGCGCGCGGAACAGTCGCACTACCGAGGACGCGGCTGTACGCCTCCCGACGTTAAAGATCTACGGTTGTAGTGTTAGATTAGTCGCCAAGGAAGAAAACCCTTCAATGGTGCAGTATCGTTTCGCTAGGTCGTCGTGACCGGTATAAACTCACGTGCAGAGCAGGTGGCAAGCGGAAAATAAAAAATCAAATCCAGCGATCTACGCACGCCTGCCGGCCATCGGCCAACGCCCCCCGGCAGTGGCGGCAGAAGGCAGGCAAATAAAGGCGGAGGAGTGGTGGATAGAATTCAGGTCATGCGAGTTTTCGCGAAGGTGGTTGAGACAGGTAGTTTCACGGCTGCCGCTGATTTTTACGGATTCAATTCCGCGGCAATCTCGCGAGGCGTGGCCGAACTCGAAAGGCAGCTGTGTATCCGACTGATTAATCGCAGTACGAGGAAAATGGCGCTGACCGAAGCCGGCGAACGATATCTGGCGAGATGCCTGGAAATCCTCCGGCTATATGACGAGGCCGAAGTGGAAGCACGGGGCGCCAATGTACGCCCCGCTGGCTTGCTTCGCGTCCATTCTTGGGGGGCTTTTGGCCAGCACTACGTCATTCCTTGCCTCGCGAGCTATGAGGAAAAGTACCCTGATGTTTCCGTGGAACTTACGTTACTGCAGCGAGCGCCAGACTTGTTAGAAGAGGGATTTGACGTTTCAATCGTACTTGCGGAGCAGTTGGAAGACTCTGCTCTGATCGCTCAGCAAATCGGCGAGACGGCCAGCATACTTTGTGCGTCCCCGTCATTCCTTCAGCGTTATCCTTCGGTGGAGCGCCCCGAGGACTTAGCCCAGCTGCCATGTATTGAGCTTTCCTTGCCTCAATTTACGCGCAACTGCTGGACGCTCTATCGTGGCGAAGAGCGGGTTTCCATCTCAATTACGGGGCGACTTCGCGTGAATGTCCCGGAGTCCGTCTCCGCCGCAATGGAACATGACATGGGAATTGGCGCGTTGCCAGCGTATTCGGCCATGAGAGGACTACGCGATGGAACGCTGGTGCGCGTACTCCCCAATTACATACTGCGGCCTCTTCGGATCTTTGCGCTATACGCGTCAAACCGCTATCTCGACGCAAAGATCAAGGCATGGATTGATCATCTGAAACAGACGTTGCCGCGGCAACGGGCGGCCGAGATCGCGTTGCTAGCGGGGTCGGCGCCGAGATCGACTGAATCCGGGCTATCCGCCTAATCTCTTTACCTGCATTGAATGCCTCATCGAATTGGGGTGCGCCCCAAAGACGGGGCGGTGCTGTCCCGCCATTGTATAAACGCCTGCGCGTGGCACGGCTGTTGATTAATCCGCCTGCCGAGTGCCGCCCCAGAGCCGGCGCTCGGCGCCTACGCCCACTGCTAGAGCCGACGCTCTGGTCCTTTCGCTTTCCAGAATTTCGATAGCGATTGAATCGCATTGCCAATTCGCAATCGTCATTCGCGAGCTCAGGCAGCAAGGCTCGTCACGCTACGTCGCATTCCGCCTCTACTTTTCCCCGGTATCTTCTGATCGCTGCAACCCTCTGCGGGAAACAAGACTGAATGCCGAGCAATCAGTGACCGGTCCATGCGGATTACACAGGTCTACGACATTCCCGGTGCTCCACGGCACCCGGGGTTCAGGAACTTGATTCGCACATCCTGAAGCCCTTTAGTCGCTCATCCCCTTTCGACGCTTTCAAAGGACGACAGTAATGCATAGTTTCGTGTTCCCCCACATCCGGATAACGAAACATTTTTTCCAATCTCATTCATGACGATTTCGTAGAACACTTATGTGTTCAAGCTACTGTTGGGTCGACCTGCACGGGAATAGGATAGGCCCGCGACATAGATAAGAGATTGGCACCTGGCAGAAGCGTCGTGGCAGCCACCGCTCCGTCGAGGCATAAGGCTCAGTCGCGTGCAACGTTCGTAACGGCCAAAAAGAAGATGTTTTCGGAGACAAGCATGTGGCGTTCTCCCTTGATGTCTACCAGCCGTTCAGAACACCTTAACCATATGTTTGACAGAAGGAGACTTTCATGTCGGATTTTCTTGTAACCGACGTACTGGTGGTGGGCGAAGGCTGTGCAGGTCAAACCGCGGCCCTTACTGCGAGCGAATCAGGTTGTGACGTCATCATGCTTGGCGATGGCCGGGCGCCGAGTACCGCCGTTTCCACCGGCTTTCTTACCTATGCCGCGCACGAGGGCTTCGATCGTGTCCAACTCTACGAAGCGATGTCGCAGACCACAGGCAAGGGCTTGTGTGATCCCGCGCTCCTCAGGCGTCTCGTCGATGAAGCTCCGAAAGAAATGGCGGAGTTGATTGAGGAATATAAGGTTCCCGTCGACAAGTCGGAGCGCGGGGTGAGGGCGCGCCGGGCAACGGGTAAGAGCGGGAAGGAGCTTCTCGCCGGATTGGACGCCGATTACGGAACACGGGGTTCCCTCGAGGACACGACGGGCCTGATGATGGAGTTCTCGTCGACACACGGAACCGCGCTCTACGCCCAGTTGCGTAAAGCTGTCAACACTTCGCCCAAGATTCGGCGCGTGAGAGGAAGCGCTCTGGAGCTCGACCCGGGTTCCACTACGGTCGGTGCCCTTATCGATGGCAAGCCGGTGACAATCGCTGCTCGATCGATCGTCTTGGCGACCGGTGGGATTCAGGGCCTTTACGACGTCACGGATAACCCCCGGACGCTGACTGGCGATGGTCACGGCATGGCGATGGACGCCGGTGCTGAGCTGATCGATATGGAATTCATGCAGTTCTACCCGCTCTCAGTGAGTGAGGAGGGTGCGCCAACAATTTTCCTTTATCCGGATTTTCCGAGGCGCGCCAAGCTCATTAACGACAAGGGCGAAAACATCTTGGTGAAGCATCTTGGCGAGGGCTCGGAATACCTTTCGGAGCTCCACAACTGGGATCACCTAGCTGCGGTGGTTCAGACGGAGATTGTCGACGGCAAGAAGGTCTTTGTCGATTTCCGCGAAACGAAATCAGAGGATTGGGCGCCCGACTCACTCACAGGCACCTTCTTGGGCAAGTGCGTCCCGAACTTCCGCACCTCGCCGGTACAGGTTGCACCCTCGTCGCACTACACAATCGGCGGCCTGAAGGTCGATGTGGACGGTCGGACCAGCCTTCCCAAAGTCTATGCTGCCGGAGAGTTGGCCGGTGGCGTGCATGGCGCCAACCGTCACGGTGGCACTGCGCTCGTCGAGGCCATGACGTACGGCCGGATTGCCGGGCGGCACGCGGCAGGCAGTCTTAACGGCGCTGCTGCGTCGAGAGGTGCATCACTTCTGCGGCCTGCAACCAAATCCGGAAAGGCAAGTCGGATCGACGGGGTAATGGGAGAGCTGCGTCGCACAAACCAGCTTGCTCTTGGGCCGATTCGTGACGGTGCACGGCTCGAACGTGTTGGGGAACGGTTTGCTGAACTCCTGAACGAGGTCCGCTCGTTTCGCTGGAACAGCTATGGCGAGATGCAAGAAATCCTGCGCCTCGAGCGCGCTATCAAGCTGTCCGACGGTATGCGCCAGGCCATGTCGCGCCGTACGGAGACGCGCGGAGTCCACTATAGGTCGGATTTCCCAAACTCCAGCGACGCATGGCTGAGGAAGCAGGTATTTGAACTGCGCAATGGGGCATTTCATTTCAAAGATGTCGCCCTCTAATCGCAGTTGCGCGAGAGCGATATCACATTAACTATTCACGCCACGGGGTTGTCTCTTGTGGTTGAACGCCTGGACGTGAGCGTGGATGGTGAAGATCGTCCGCCCCGAGCAAAGGGCAGTGTGTCTCGTTTTTTGTCATCGATGGCGAACTCATCATGAGTTCGTCATCGAAAAAGCAACACAACCAACGGAGTGAAGCTCGCCGACGGTTCTTGAATTGAGTTCGTGGCGACCGTGTCGTTGCGGGCAAGATAATTATTTAGGAGATTAATCATGGCAATGGCACAAGTAATTCATAAAAAAGGTGGGCCTGACAACTTCGTATGGGAGGAGGTTGAGGTTGGGAAGCCTGGTCCAGGTCAGGTGCGACTGCGAAATACGGCCGTCGGGGTGAACTTCCTGGATACTTACCACCGAGCTGGCATTCCTCACCCGCTGGTCGTCGGCGAGCCGCCGATTGTGGTCGGCTTTGAAGCTGCAGGTGTGATCGAGGAGGTCGGTCCCGGTGTCACCGACTTCGCCGTCGGCGAGCGGGTCTGCACTTGCCTTCCTCCTCTCGGCGCCTACAGTCAGGAGCGCCTCTACCCAGCCGAAAAGTTGATCAAGGTTCCAAAGGACCTGGTGCTCGACGATGTCCATCTCGCTGGGTTGATTCTGAAGGGGATGACAGCGCAATACCTGCTGCATCGGACGCACAAGGTGCGGCCAGGAGACTATGTGTTGATTCACGCGGCTGCCGGCGGCATGGGTCACATCATGGTTCCCTGGGCGCGCCACCTTGGCGCTACTGTAATCGGGACTGTCAGCACCGAAGAAAAGGCTGAGACTGCTCGCAAGCTTGGTTGCCACCACACCATCAATTACTCGACCGAAGATTTCGTCGCAGCGGTTCGTGAATTCACGGGTGGCAAGGGTGTACACGTGGTCTACGATTCGATCGGCAAAGACACGCTACAGAAGTCGCTCGATTGCCTGCGGCCACTCGGTATGTGTGCAGCTTACGGGCACGCGTCGGGAGTGGCGGATCCGATCAGGGTCGTCGAGGACCTTGGCGTACGCGGGTCGCTTTTCATCACTCGGCCTGCGCTCTGGCATTACATGTCGACGCGTAGTGAAATCGGCGAAGGATCGAAGTGCCTGTTCGATGCAGTCAAGGCGGGGGTACTCGACAGCAATGTTGCGAAGACCTTCCCGTTGCGGGAAGCAGCGGCGGCGCACAAGTACATCGGCGGCCGCCAGACGATCGGGTCGATTGTCTTGCTTCCGCAAGAGTAGGCGGCCGTAATAGACCGACACTCCCGGAATCTTCCGGGGATATCGAAGACAACGCCTCGATCGCCTATCAGCCGATAGCGTCGGTCGGCGATCACATCTTTACCCGCGGTTGGTCGTTCGCTGCGGGTTTCTGCATCGCCTGACCAATAGTCCCGAAACGGTAGCCCCGCAGAACGGCGAACCGGCATTCCACGCGCTGGTGCGAAGGAGGCGCTGGCGCGCGGTCAGGCCAAAGTACCGCTCGGGACTGCGATTTTCACTCGAGCATTTGCGAACGACCGGTAGGCCAGTCTTGGTGCTGGCCCAGTTCTGGCAAGCAAACGGAATACCTTCGCCCATACCCCTTCCACAGATTCTCAAGCAAGGTCCGGAACCTCTTGCTGAGGCGCGTATCCTAGACGTCGCACGCGGCACCTCGCATTCTGACTACGTTTCCCTGTCTCGATCCATCCGGCTCGCCGACTCATCTGTCCGTGATGCCTGATTCGGTTTTCGCCATAACATATACATAGGAATGCTACGTTATACGGGTTAACAGACTGGCATCGAAAAGAACTGGTAATCACGAGTACATTTGGACGCTTACGGTTTAAAGCGAGGATGCGCCGGAACAATAATTGGCTTTGAAGAAGACAGGTCAGCCGTCGTTAGTAAACGGACTTTTTACAAAACGATTGTTGTTCGGGGCTGTTTCTTGGGATAACTTCCCTCCATTCACATTGCCGGTTAGCAATCTTCGAGCTTTATTGTGAAAAGGTTTTGACTGATGTTAGCTGGCTGACGCTCGGTATCGCCAAAACGTTCTTCGCGCGGCCCACCTCACTGTATGTTGTGCACCCCTAGGTGTATGGAGAAATGTATGAAACGTTATGCAATTGCGCTTGGTTTTAGTGCATGTGTCGCTATTAATCCCGTCTACGCTGTCGAATCCGTGCCTCTCTCTTCGACGAATGCAATATCGGCGCAGGCCGTTACCGTGCCCACGACCCGCGCCGTGTCCGATGGAGAGAAGGCAGGACAATCGGAACAAAAAGGAGTAGCCGGGGTGTCAAAAGCCCGGGTTCAGGTTTATCAGGAGCTTGTGGTGTCCGAGCACGATGGCTCGCTGAAGAGGCTCGACAAGACAGTGTATCGCGGGAACTAACCCGAAGATTGGGATGGTTTGAGTGCAGCCTCAATAAAACGAGAGTTGTGACTCCCGCGGAACGAACTTTCGAACTGGTGGTGTTAGCCCTTCGCCGGGTAGACAGCTAGGAATATCACGGCTATTCAGTCGCACATTGCTTCCTTAGCAATTTGTAGAGCGCAATCGGCGTCAATGTCTTCTACTGGCAAGGTAGAGCCTTTTGGTCGAAGGCGGCGGGGTCCGCTGCGAAGCAGCTCGGACTAGGGAGTGGTTTTCGTCGGCCGAAACTTATTCAATGGCGGTCACTCGGGAATTGTCTGCGCGCGCTGTCCTGCTCTGCAGAGCTTCTGCGGTCATATTCATCGAATAGAAGTCGATGCAGAGCGTCGCGTTTTTTATGGATGCGAGATCTGCGATTCTGGGATTTTTCATGATTGGTATTATTCGCATTGCTCTCAAGAGGCCATATACATTCGTTGTTTTGGCCATCTTCATTTTCATTGTCGGCCCCCTCGCTGCGTTTCGCATGCCAACGGACATTTTTCCCGACATCAAGATCCCGGTTATCAGTGTCGTATGGCAATACACCGGGCTGCCACCTGACCAGATGGCCGGCCGCATCATGTCGCCGTTCGAGAGAGTCTTGACTACAACGGTCAATGACGTCGAACACATCGAAGGCCAGTCCATTGCCGGATATGGCGTCGTTAAGATCTTCTTCCAGCCGACCGTCGACATCCGGACTGCGAATGCGCAGGTGACATCAATCGCACAGGTCATCCTGAAACAGCTCCCCCCCGGAGCAACGCCGCCGCTTATCCTCAACTACAACGCGTCGACCGTTCCCATCATCCAACTCGCGCTGTCCGGGAAGGGGCTCTCGGAGCAGAACCTCGGGGACCTTGGTCTGAATCAGCTGCGCCCGATTTTGACGACCGTGGCAGGGGCGGCATTGCCGTATCCGTACGGTGGTAAGACACGACAGATACAGATCAACGTCAACCCTTCGCGGCTGGAGGCCCGGGGTCTATCCGCGCAGGACGTCGGCGAGGCATTGGCTGCACAGAATCTGATTACACCGGTTGGAACCGAAAAAATTGGAAACTACGAGTACACACTGCAACTGAATAATGCTCCGTCAAAAATCGACGCGATTGCTGCCATGCCGATCAAATCGGCAAACGGAACGACAGTTTATATGCGTGATGTTGCCGATGTGACGGACGGCAGCCCTCCGCAAACGAACATCGTGCACGTCGATGGCAAACGTTCAGTGCTAATGACGGTGCTAAAGAATGGCTCCGCCTCCACTCTGGCAATTATCGCCGGAATCAAGGAGCGGGTTGCCGATGCGAAGGCTTCTCTGCCGGACAATCTTCAGATTGACGCTATCGGAGACCAATCGATATTCGTCCGGTCGGCAATTTCCGGTGTCGCACGCGAGGGTTTGATTGCCGCGGTTCTCACGAGTCTCATGATCCTGCTGTTTCTGGGAAGTTGGCGCTCGACGGTCATCATCGCGACCTCCATTCCGCTCGCTATTCTCGGGTCCATTTCCGTTCTCTCGATGCTCGGCGAGACCCTGAACATCATGACCCTTGGCGGACTCGCGCTGGCCGTGGGGATTCTTGTCGACGATGCCACGGTGACGATCGAGAACATCAACTGGCACCTGGAGCAAGGCAAGCTCGTCGACAACGCCATTCTCGACGGCGCTGCACAGATTGTCACGCCAGCGTTCGTCTCGCTGCTTTGCATCTGCATCGTGTTTGTTCCGATGTTCTTCCTTGACGGCGTGGCGCGATTCCTGTTTGTGCCGATGGCAGAAGCAGTGATCTTTGCGATGGTCTCATCGTTTATTCTGTCTCGGACCCTCGTGCCGACGATGGCCAAGTACCTGCTAAAACCCCACGTCCATAACGACGACCATGAGCCGCTCGACACCACGAATCCGCTAAAGCGGTTTCAACGTGGATTCGAGGCACGTTTTGAGCGTGTCCGTTCGAGCTACAGCGCGATACTTGAGCTGATATTGGTAAAGCGGCGCGGGTTCGTTGTTGGGTTTTTCGCGTTCGTCCTGGTGTCATTTTCATTGGTACCACTTCTTGGGCGTAACTTCTTCCCCGACGTCGATGCCGGGCAGATCCTATTGCACGTACGCGCACCTGTTGGCGTACGTGTTGAGAGAACGGCACAGATCTTCGCAGACGTGGAGAAACGGATCCGGTCGACGATTCCACCATCTGAGCTTGGTACCGTTGTCGACAATATGGGACTTTCCATCAGTGGGCTCAACACCGCTTATAGCAACACAGGGACGATCGGCTCGCAGGATGGGGACATCCAGATATCACTAAAGGAGGGTCATCGACCCACCGCCGAATACGTCCGAAAGTTGCGGGAAGAGCTTCCGCATGCCTTTCCGGGTGTCACGTTTTCGTTCCCGCCGGCGGACATCATCAGCCAGATTCTGAACTTTGGTTCACCAGCGCCAATTGACCTCCAGATTCGTGGGAACAATTTGCCAGGAGACTTCGCATACGCGAACCAGCTGCTGCGCCAGATCAAGCATATTCCAGGCGTTGTTGACGCCCGCATTCAGCAATCTCAGGCTAATCCTCAGTTCGATATCAATGTCGACCGGACCCATGCACAGCTTCAGGGCCTCACCGAACGTGACGTGACAAATAGCCTTGTTGTTCACCTCGCGGGCTCAAGCCAAGTTGCCCCTACGTACTGGCTCAATCCGGCAAATGGCGTTGAATATCCGATTGTGTTGCAGACGCCGCAATATGGTCTCGATACGCTGCCGTCGCTGCAGAACCTACCGCTCACCGGCGGCACACCATCGAACGACGGACAGATCCTGGGTGGGGTGGCCACCATCCACCGTACTGCCGGTGATGAAGTCGTCAGCCAGTACAACATACAGCCGATGGTAGAGATCTTCGCGACGACCCAAGGTCGAGACTTGGGTGCGGTTGCTACCGACATTGGGCACGTCGTTTCCGCCAATGCAAAAGATGTACCGAGGGGTGCGAAGGTTGTGCTTCTCGGCCAGGTGCAGACCATGAACAACACCTTCAGCGGCATGCTCTTCGGGTTGCTGGGAGCGGTGGTACTTATTTATTTGTTGATCGTAGTCAATTTCCAATCGTGGGCCGATCCGGTGGTGATTGTCTCTGCTTTGCCGGGGGCGCTGGCCGGCATCGTGTGGATGCTGTTCGCGACGGACACCACCCTGTCGGTTCCCGCCCTGACGGGCGCCATCATGTGCATGGGTGTTGCAACAGCCAATTCCATTCTGGTGGTGAGTTTTTGTCGCGAACGTTTGGCTGAACACGGCGACGCGTTCAAGGCGGCGCTCGAGGCCGGCAGCACGCGGTTTCGTCCCGTCCTGATGACAGCGCTCTCGATGATTATCGGCATGGCGCCAATGGCGCTTGCTCTCGGCGAGGGCGGCGAGCAGAACGCGCCGCTGGGCCGCGCGGTGATTGGCGGACTGCTGTTCGCGACGATCGCCACGCTGTTCCTCGTGCCGGCCGTCTTTTGCATGTTCCATTCGGGTCGGGGTCGCACTTCGACCGCGCCGATTTCTGGAGATTCAATCCATGTCGTTTGAACCTACACCGCGTGCGGCGCAGCCGCAACGCCAGCTTTCGTTTGCAGGGATCGTCGGTGGTGCGCTCGCCGTCATCATCGTTGTTGGTGGCGTCACACTTCGGCTGAAACATGAGCATCAGCTCAAAGTCTGGACGGAAGCTCAAGCGATACCGTCGGTGAATGTCGTTGTGCCGGCCAAGGAGGCGCCGGGCGGCTCGCTGGACCTCCCTGGCCGGCTCGAGGCCTTCGAGAGCGCGCCCATCTATGCGCGTGTTAGCGGGTACCTGAAATCCTGGCGTGTCGATATCGGCAGCCAGGTGAAGGCGGGCGAAGAGCTCGCCGACATCGAGACGCCCGAACTCGACCAGCAGTTGAATCAGGCGAAGGCTGACCTTGCAAGCGCGAAAGCCGATGCAGCCCTGGCAAAGACGACTGCCGATCGCTGGCAGGGACTTCTGGACTCCGATTCCGTGTCCCGTCAGGAGGTCGATGACCGTACACAAGACTATGTGGCGAAGCAGGCCCGCGTGGTGGCGGCGCAGGCAAACGTCGACAGGCTGGTCGCGACCAAGAGTTTCGGGAGGATTGTCGCACCGTTTGACGGCGTGATTACCGCGCGCGATACCGACGTCGGTGCGTTGATCAATGCCGGCGGTGGTACCGGGCCGCAGCTCTTTTCGGTATCGAGCGTGGATAAGCTGCGTCTGTACGTGCATGTGCCGCAAGAATATGCACCGATGATCAAACCCGGTGGGACCGGCAGCTTTACCGTCCCGGAGTATTCCGGCAAGAGCTTTACGGCCACGGTTGTGGGTCTGGCCGACTCCGTCAACGCCGCATCGGGAACGACGCTGGTCCAGTTGCTGGTCGACAATCCTGGTCATCTGCTGCTGCCGGGCGGCTTCGTGAACCTGCACTTCGCGCTGCCGGCACGTGCCGGCGCGTTGCGCGTGCCGGCCAGCGCGTTGATATTCGACAACCGTGGGCTCCGGCTCGCGACCGTCGATGGTCATGACACGGTCCGGTTCAAGTCCGTTGCAATCCAGCAGGACCTCGGAAATGCCGTAGACATCGGCTCTGGACTCACCGAAAGTGACCGCGTGATCGACACGCCGCCCGATGGTCTTGTCGAGGGTGACCATGTTGAGGTGATCAAGCCGGGGGCCAAGGGTGCAAGCCATGGCTAAGTATCGGACATTGACCTCACTTGTGGGTGCCATGGCGCTTGCCGGATGCTCACTCGCACCGCACTACCAGATTCCGGATGTACCCGTCGCGGCACAGTACCAGTCTCAGGGACCCTGGACTGCGGCCAGTCCGGCTGACCAGCTCGACCGCGCGGGATGGTGGAAACTCTATCGGGAGCCGAAACTTGATCATCTCGAGCAACGCCTGATTGCGAATAACCCCGACCTGCGCGCCGCGTTATTTCACTATGAGCAAGCTGAGTCGTACATCAAGCAGGTCAGCTCGGAGCTATATCCTCAGGTAGCCGCTGGCGGCAATATACAGCGTGACCGCGAGTCAGACACGAGACCGTTGCGCAGCTCCACAGGGCCGACCGACTACAACTCGGCCACGCTGGGCGTCGAAGCTGACTACGAAGTCGACCTTTGGGGACGCGTGCGCGATTCAGTTGCTGCAAGCAAGGACGAGGGTCTGGCGTCAAAAGCTGATCTGGCGTCGACGCAGTTGAGCCTAGAAATCGAGCTGGCGCGAAGCTACATCGACCTGCGCGGTCTTGATCAGCAAATCCAGCTTATCGAGGGTACTGACGAGGCGTATCAAAAGGCGCTCGATCTGACCCGCAAGCGGCATGGCGGTGGAATCGTGTCTGGTCTCGATGTGGCGCAGGCAAGCAACCAGTTGTCGTCGGCTGAGTCCGACCTCACGCAGGTCAGGGCCAAGCGAGCATTACTGGAACACGCAATTGCCGTGTTGGTTGGCGCGTCGCCATCGGACTTCCGGATTGAGCCAAGTACCCAGCCCATCCCATTGCCCGCCATCCCGGTTGGTGTGCCATCGACATTGCTGCAAAGGCGGCCAGATGTCGCCGCAGCCGAGCGCCGCGTAGCGGAGGCCAATGCACGGATTGGCGTTGCCCGTGCCGCGTACTTCCCGTCACTGACGCTGAGTGCGGGGAGCGGCGTGCAAAGCTCGGTGCTCGCGGATCTGCTCGGCGCTCCCAGTTCCTTCTGGACCATCGGGCCAACGCTGGGTTTGTACCTGCTGGATGGCGGTAAGCGGCGCGCGCAGCTGAACTCCGCGAAGGAGGCAACATCAGAGGCCGGCGCCCGCTACCGAAGCGTGGTGCTTGCCTCATTCAGGCAGGTGGAAGACGATCTCTCGTTGCTCGCCGATCTGGGCACCGCAACGAATCAGCAGCAAGATGCCGCAAATGCAGCTGACACGTCGGTCAACCTTTCGCTCGCGCGCTATCGGCGCGGTGCGGTCAGCTATCTGGACGTGGTCGAGGCACAATCCGCTGCCCTTCAATCGGAGCGCAGTGTAATCGCGCTTCGAACGCAGCAGATGGATGCGAATGTAGACCTCATTCGCGCGCTCGGCGGTGGCTGGAGCAAGGATGACCTGAAGCCGATCGAAGCGTCGGATCGATAAGATAAGGAATCCTAATACAGTTCGCATGCCTGAATCAGCTAAACCGTCAATCCAAGTGGGCCCATGATCTGGCGTTATAACGTTGACGTGCTGGCGCCGCATTGAGGCGGACGGAGTGCCTAAGGACCGTTTCAAAAGGACTGTTCCGTACGTCTGAAGGTGTTCCAGCAGGCAAGGGAGCAACCCGATTTGAGGAATGCTTCGTGAACGTCGGCGCGACGCTCAAAGTGAAGGCGAAGACGACGAAAGTTGTGGAGCCATGGGTGGGTATGCTCGACCACCCAAGGAAATAATTTTAATTCACCCGGGATAAATCAGTTAAAACCCTAGGTTAAGGGCTTCGACTAAATAAAAGTTAATCCCTTTGACCTTTTGCTACTTGAAAAATGAAAAAGCTGCTAGCAGCGGCTATTCTGGGCTCAATGTTTGGCATCGCGCATGCGGACGACGGGAACAGCGTAGCTCTCTATGGTGTTGTGGACGTCGCCGTGGGGGTTGTTGAGCATAGTCCGAATGGCAGCGCGCTGTTTGCGGCGACGGTCAATCCGGTCAGCAAAGTGAGTACCAAGTTCAACCAGCCGGTATGGGGCATGTTTAACGGAGGCATCTCAGACTCGCGCTGGGGCATTCGTGGAAATGAGAACTTGAGAGGCGACCTTCATGCATTCTTTGGTCTCGAATCGGGATTCAACGTCCCTTCCGGTAACCTGAACAATGCGGCGGGCTCGATCGCCGGATCGAATAATACAATCGGTGTTGCTTCGGCTTTGAATGGTCAATTGTTTAACCGGGGCGCTTTTATCGGCTTTCGTCAGGACGAGTACGGGTCGGTCGCATTCGGGAGAACCACGACTCTGGGCTTTGATACGATTGTCAACTACGATCCGGTGTTTGCGGCTCAGCTGTTCTCACCGCTTGGGTTCTCTGGCTCATACTCGGCCGGTGGCATCACCGAGGGCTCGCGCACCGATAACAACATCAAATATACCAACCACGTCGGGCCCATCAATTTTGGAGTCTCTTACAGTTTCGGGGGAGACGCAGGAAAATTCGGAGACGGTTCGACGGTCGGCGCCAACGTCGGATATGAGGCACATAACTTTGGCATTCAGGCCACGTTTTACAGCGCTCGAGATGCAGTGCATTCAGGCGCGCTGGTCGGCGTCAATCCGGTTAATGGGACAGAAATCGGCACAAGTGTGGGGGCGCTTACGCTTGACAATGACGAAGATTTCATGATCGCGGCCAAATACTCGTTTGGAGCGGCGACCCTCAAGGCGGGCTACGAGCATTACGAACTTAAGGCGCCTTCGGATCCTGTAGCGGCTGGGACTACCGTCAGCTATTACGGATACAATGGATCGTTGGCAAATACGATCAATCCAACCAAGTCCAACGTGTACTTCGCAGGTGGTGACTACAAGGTAACCCGGTCTTTTGACATCGCAGCTGGCTTTTACGACACGCAGACTGTTCAGTCTACAGGCGTAGCCGGCGGCAATCAGCTTCAGTACTCGTTGCTCGCAGATTATCGCTTGAGCTCCCGCACAGACGTATATGCGGGATATATGTTCTCGAAGTTCAATGGATCGGCTTTCAACGGGTTCGAGTCCGATAACTATATTGTCGCGACGGGCGTGCGAGCTGCGTTCTAACGTCCCGGCAAAAGCGGCTAGGGTACACGTGGCTGCGGAGTTGGATGAATCGTTATGTCAATTTCGAAGTGTTGACCGAAGATGTGTTGCAGAATTCTCTGCAGGCATCTTCGGCTCGACCCAACTGAACCAATATCAAGCGCCCTTTGCGATGCATACCTGCGGCTTGTACCGTTTGAAGAAGCGCCCGGAGCGCTACGGCAGCTTAGAGGCCGTGGATTGAAGTTTCCAATCTTGTCGAACGTCTCGTCGCGCGCAATTTGCGCCGTTGTGAGTGATGCCGGGCTGCAGGTAGAATTCGATCATCTATTGAGCGCTGATGCGGTGGAGGCCCACAAGACAGAAGATCGCGTGTAAAAAATTGCGGAACGCTCGGTGGGGCTCTATCGGTTGGCGATCCTCTTTGTCTCGTCGAATGCTCTTACCGGGCATCTCGACTATCAGGTAGTCAGGTAGTCAGGTAGTCAGGTAGTGAATGACGAAACGAACTTATATTGTCTTCGGCGTCAGGTGCTGACTACTACAATTTATGGAGGTCGACGTCTCGCTTAGTATGGTCCGTTCTTTTTCTCGACCCAGTGAACGATGTTCCGCACGGTATCGCCATAGAACGTTCGATACAACCCCTCTGTTACATACGCAATGTGTGGGGTTGCGAGTACGTTGGGTAGTTCGCGCAACGGATGCGGATTTCCCAAGGGTTCGACATCGTAGACATCCACCGCGGCGCCCGCTATCTGACCGCTCGTCAAGGACTTGAGGAGTGCGGCCTGGTCGACGATCGGGCCGCGCGACGTATTGATCAGTCGGCTCGTAGGTTTCATCTGAGCCAATTCCGCTTGACCAACGAGATGGTGCGTTCGCGGACTCAGACGTACATGGATTGACAGGAAGTCCGCGGTATTAAATAACACCTCCTTGCTGACCAGTTGCACGCCGCTCGCTAGCGCGCGTTCCGGGGTGAGATTCTGACTCCACGCAACAACGTTCATTCCGAACGCCTGACCAATGATGCCCACAGCTGAACCGACACGGCCGAGCCCGAGCAGACCAAGCGTCTTACCAGCGAGTTCTTCGCCGACGGAAACCTGCCAGCCACCTTGCCGCAGCGAATAATTTTCGAGGCCGATGTTGCGGGCCATGGCAAGGATCAGTGTCCACGTAAATTCAATCGTGGGTGTGGAACTATAGCCTGTGTGAACGACCTCAATACCATACGTGGCCGCCGCATCGAGATCGATCGACGCGTTTTCCAAACCGGTCGAAGCGATCATTTTGAGGTTCGGTAGTCTTTCGATGATTTCACGCGTGAGCGGCGCACGCTCGCGCATTACACACACAACATCGAATGGCATCAGGCGTTCAATCAGTTCTTCAGCATCGCTGAGATGGTCATTGAATACCGTGATATCTACTCGACCGTCTAGCACTGACCAGTCTGCCATCTTTAGTGCGACGTTCTGGTAATCGTCGAGGATTACCGCCTTGAGGCTCATGTTTCGTTCTCCGCTCTTTTACGGGTAGGCAGTCGAGACCACGGGCACGGCACTATGTTGCGGCTGCCAGTGCGTCGTCGTGGGCTATGGTGCAATTGTATTTTGGTGGGGCCGTTGCCGAATACCGAAGATCCGTGAAAAGATCGTTTACCAATCGGTTGGCAATTGGTGTGATATTCCATGCAAGAATTCGTATATGCAATTTTTCCGAGCAGGTTATCGGATGGACGTACTCCAGAAAATGAAGATGTTTGTAAAGCTCGTGGAATTGGGGAGCTTTACGGAAACGGCAGGGCATTTCGGTACGACTACAGCAAGCGTATCGCGGGCAATATCGGATCTCGAGTTGCATCTTTCGGCGAAGCTGTTACAGCGGACGACGAGGAGGATGGGGTTGACTGACGTTGGACGTCGCTATTTCGAGCGCTGTAAGGATATCCTTACCTCTGTAAGTGAGGCGGAGATAGAGATTGGAGGAATAGAATCGGATCCTTAGAAAAGCGAATCTTTTCAGATGACACTGCGATACATACGGGTTACCGTCCCAGTCATCGTCAATAATTCCACTCACAAGTGTTGAGTCATTACTCCGGTGCATCGCTGAGCGGAAGACACGTCGCCAGGTATATTCATGGATCGCTTGAGGTTCTAAGCCACTACTTTAGGACCCGTTTCGGTGCTCAGCCGTCCGTGCGCCTTTGTTAGAAAGTGGGTGGCGCGTATCCGGTGTCTGAACTTACCGGATACATGCGCAACGGTACTTCTGCGGATGGTCATTGCATCAGACATCCTGTCGTGCCGACTCCGCACGGGTTCCAGTATGTGTTCGTGCTCCCATCGTTGGATACGGCGACAGTCGCTGGGCAAACATCGCTGCTTGAGATGGCAGTGCGGGCATGCAGGTGGCCGTTACACACGTGGATTCATGTCATGCTCAACTGTCGTGGGCCGATGAATTGCGCTAACCGGCAGAGCATCGATACTCGTCGCCCCTTTCGACCTAGACGAAGTCGCGCTCGCTAAAGAGTCCCTTCTTACTTGGCGTCGAGGTGAGCGATTTCGGTACATACGCTTTGAGCGCCAGTTCGCACGATTGGATTTCCGATGGGCTGAAGTAGCCCCCGGTCAACCAGTACCTTCGGCTCGGGCTTGCCCAACGCATTCTTCGGCGACAAAGCGATCCTGCTGAGTTGCGCACAATTGCTTCCGACGGTGGTGACCTCGCGTTCGACGTACAGATGATGCTTCGCATCCACGACGGTCTGAACGTTGTAGCCGACCTTTTCCGTTCTTTCTGCCACGGTTGGCGGTCCTGAGGCATCTGTCTCTCCGTTGTACTGTTCTTTTCACCAGCCCACATCGACATCCTTGCGCGGTCCATTTTCCCGCTGTTCAGTCGGTGCGAGGCGCGTCCTCCGCGGAATCCACACGCGGCGGAATTGCTCGACTTCATTTTCTTCGGCGAACACTGACCTCGATGGCTTGACCAGGTCGTGCCGCGATACGATGCCGAGCAGGCGATAGGTCTTCTCGTCTTCGACCACGGGAACACGGTCGATTCCGGCTATCGCGAGACGGGCGGCCACGCTTCTACAAGTCTCTTGCGGCAGCGCGATTTCGGGGCGCGCCTGTGCGAAGAACGTGCCAAGGGAAGCACCGCTTTTTTCCGCGGGGATCTCATTGAACAGCGTCCGGTCTACCATGCCCACCAGAATTCCGGAGTCGACAACCGGGTAGGCACGATACTTCTGCCGTGCCCCGAAATAGTCTCGAAGTACCTCGGCGGCGGTCGCTTTCGCGTCGATCGTCTCGACGGCGCGGGTCATGACATCGTCGACATGATGTCTTTCGAGTGGATCGATGCTGTACTCGCGGTAGATGTGATAGCCGCGACGGGCGATCTTCTCGGTCAGAATCGATCGACGCATGAAAAAGACCGTGAAACCATAGGCGACGGCGGCGGCCGCCAGCAGGGGAAGCAAAGCGTTGGCGTCGCCCGTCAGCTCGAATGCAAACACGGCTGCCATCACAGGCGCGCGCATCATGCCGCCGAGCGCGGCGGCCATAAAGATGAGCGGCCAGACTGCAGGCTCGCCGCCTGGCATGTACGGGGCGGCAATCGCGCCCACGCCTGCGCCTATCATCAGCAAGGGGGCGACTACGCCACCGGATGTGCCCGAGGCCAGCGCAATCATCCAAATGATGACCTTGACCAGCACGATTGCGACCACGACCTTCACAGCAAGGTGGTTTTCCAGCAGGGCGCCGATAACGTCGTATCCGACACCGAGCGTGTGCGGTTGAAAATATCCGCCGATTCCGACCGGTATCGCACCCAATGCGGGCCACCACATCCAATGGATCGGCAACTTGCCGAACAGATCCTCTACTTTGTAGAGGGACGTAGACAATCCCCACGACAACGGGCCGGCGATCAATCCCGCGATTCCCGACCCAACGAGACCCATAGGGCCGAGCGGCAACGTATGCAGCGGAAACAAAGGTCCGCTGCCCAACAACAGCGGCCGAGTGAAGCCTGCCACGGCACACGCGATGGCGACCGGCAGAAGGCTGCGAGGCCGCAGTTCGAACAGCAAAAGCTCGACGGCGAGCAGCACTGCTGCAACCGGCGTGCCGAACACGGTGGTCATGCCGGCGACTGCGCCCGCTACCAGGAGCGCCTTCCGCTCGCCACTCGATAGGTGGAAATATTGAGCAATGAGCGAACCGATTGCTCCGCCTGTCATGATGATCGGGCCTTCCGCTCCAAAAGGGCCGCCACTGCCGATTGCGATTGCCGAGGCGAGCGGCTTGAGGACTGCAACTTTCAGCGATATCTTGCTCTTTCCGAAAAGGATTGCTTCGATGGCCTCGGGTATGCCGTGGCCGCGGATCTGCTCCGAACCGAACCGCGCAATCATTCCAACCACCAGGCCGCCAATCACGGGAACCGCAACAACGAATAGTCCCAGCGTGTTTTGCGACGGTGAATGGTCTGCTGCGGATATCGTCTGGTAAAAGAACAGGTTCGTGAAGAAGTGGATAAGGTGCAGCAGAAAATCGGCGGCGACTGTGCTCACCGCACCACTGACCGCCGCGATTGCACTGATACGCAGAAGCCGGACATCTGTTGCGAAATCGCCCTTGTACTTGCTCATGATTCACGTTGTTTGGCTGCCGAAGATCTAAACCCGCCCGGAGCCAATTTGCATCCGACCGTCATATAGCGTGTTAAATAGTCACGACTCTGGTTTTCTTCCCATCACTTGACCGAGCTGCCAGGACGTCAGGAAGTCTCCGGCGTCAGTGTGCGGTCGTGGGCGTGGTCTTCCAGGTAGTTGTGGAGGAAACTGTCTGTTCGCATGGTCAACCGCTGCGCTCGGCCGATCGCGACGACGGACACCGCGAACCATTTATGCGAGCCGTAGTGCAAAGACCGCTCAAGCCAGATAACCCGCCAGGCGATGCAGTCTTACGGATGACCGGTGGACCCCCGAAGCGGCCGTCGACGTGGCGTCGCCTCCAACAGTGGATCCGGCTAGACCTCTGTCATTCGACGCCCGTCCCAACACGAAACGCCCTGCGACGTGTCAGACTTCGTTTCCCGCTCGGGCCAGCCGATCGCCTTGATGCGCCTTTTGATATGGATGAGTCGCGATCCGCTCCCGAGGTGGACGAATGGCGGTCTTGTCACCGTCAGTCGAATAGGCGACTTAAACGATGGTGCGATCGTTTCCGCGATAGCGAGACGGCTCAACAAGACAACAGCAGCTGCCGCGACCGCCAATCCAAGAGATCGAAGGTGCAGTGGAATTTGGCGAAGGATACCGTTTGGCACAAAAGCTCCTACCAACAACAAGTACGGGCAGGGGAGCGATGAAGGCCGTAGCAAAGCGATATCTTAGGAAGCACTTTCGCAACTATCCAAATTGAGTCGTCTACACAAGCAGCCAGTTGGCAAGCCTCACATCGCCACCGCCGTGACGGGCCGCGAACCCTGGGACGCGGAAGTTGAATCTATTGTGTGCAACGACGCCATCTGGGTAAATGGCCACAGTCGAATAACAGTTTTGTCTGTCGAGGATCAATTGGTCTATTGCGTTGCGGTTGGCTAACGATCTTTTGATAAATGATGGCTCCTTTTGCGCGCATATTGCCTCTAATATTGACCCCGCCACCTGTTCTGTAATCTCTAACGGCGTCATATGAATATTACGTCTATCCGTAAGGATACCTTTGCGATACCTGGTCAAAGTCATACCTGTACCAAGACGTCATACCGTTTCATCAATTGGAAATACTGGCTAACTCATACGAGACCGATTCCGATGTGCTGTGTGCAATCGTGCCGGAGCCGTCGCATCCTGAAAGGAATCCCGCGCGCGAGGAATTCGTCATCGCTGCCGGCATCCGCCGTACACCGCCCCCGACTGGATCTCCACCCATGTTCAATACTCTCCTCGTTCCGCTAGATGGCTCACCCCAGAGCGTCCACGTCGTCGACCTGGCCAGCCGCGTGGCGATGCCAGGTACGGCAACCGTACATCTTCTATGCGTTGTTGACCCATCTTATGCATTGCATCCGGCCAGCACAGGCGGTGTCGCTTACGATGGCCTCGTCTATCCGTACGCACACGCTCAGACATCTTTCGCACAATCCGTACTGGCGGCAGCAACCGTACAGCTTGCCGACCGGAATCTCACGGTGGAACAGCACTTCTGCGCAGGAGATCCTGCCGATGTCGTCATCGAACAAGCCCGACTGCTGACCGCGGAGGTCATCGTGATGGGACACCGCCGTTTGTCACGGGTGCGCCGTTGGGCCAACCCGTCGACCTGCGTAAAAGTCATCGAAAAGTCGCCTTGTTCGGTATTGGTTGAAAGCAGAGAGGAGGACTGAACTCACCACCTCGGTCAGATAATAGCCAATTCCCGTGGTCGTTTTCGTGCTAAGAGTTTGAGACCGTGATGTCGACCACCAGCGTGCATCTTTGCTGCGCCTGCACTTATGGCACGATAGACATCGCATAAGTTGTACGGTGAAGCGTCCTTCGTTGAGAACGGATAAAAGTTGTCCGAATTCGAACAATAAAGGATCGGGCGACATTTATCTCGAAACACGACGATTTCTTCCTGTTGGCGAGAAACGGGTCAACCATCGATGGTACGTCAAGAGCGAGGAAATCCTCACGTGTCATGAAGCAGGCATCACAGTGGTCGGGCCAAAGTCAGTCACCTCGACTTTCACCGTCGAAGCTCGGGTCGGCAAGGAGGAATTTATCTATGACGTAGCGAAGAACGAGTATTCCCGCCGGACGCGTGAGCGTCTGACCTGGCCGTATGCAACAGGGGAGAGCGGCCTGCGACTTCATCGTTACTGGATTTCGAATTGCCAGCAATTCCCACTAAAAGACAAGTGCAAGCCCAGTGTCCAATGACGACTGAGTCGCAAGTAACATCATGCGGCTCTCGACCAGATGCTCAAGAGCCCTGACCATGCACCGGACATGAGGCTTATCCGATCATACGACCGGTGAGCAAAGGTCGTCGACAATCGGCCGAGAGCGCGAAGCTGTTCGCGTCGCGGCGGGCAACGACTTCAGGGCGCGAAGCGCGTAAAGACAAAGTCTTGATCTTTCGCCAGCGCCTGGTGACAGGCGAAACACGCTTGATGTTTCGCCACGCTGACGGGCTGACCATTGACGAACTGCCCGAACCCCCAGCCACCGGTGGTGGCATATTTCTTCGAGTCCTTGACCATGAAACTTACTGACGTGGCAGCGCCCGGGATCGTCGCGGTCGCGAATCTTGTGGACTGAGTCCGCTTCCATGCCAGTTTGGCCAGAATGGTTCCATCGGGAAAAGGCTGGGTGGCCTTCTGGATTGCCTTGACCGCTGTGGGGTTCCCAAGGATGACGCGAAGCTCGTTTAGCGAACCCGCTTCCTCAGACGGCGCGATCATTTCCCACTGCCGATATCCGTCTGGAACTGTCACGCCATAGATTGGCGACGCATTTTCCGCGGGTTCCTCCGCGTGAGCCGCTGGGAATGCGGTAAGAAAAAGCGACGCGCTCGCGACCGCAAACAGTTTGACGTTAGACCACTTCATAATCAACTCCAATTTGTACGTTCGATCCGCCACGACCATCGCGACAAGCAGACTCAAGATTAAAAGGACAACTCATCCGAAGTTAGATGCTTGCTTCCTCGCATCCCGCTCGGGAATTGCACGACGGGCAGGGCGGCGCAGCCCATATCACGACGCGATGCTAAGTGACCTGAGCACGAGGCAGGGCGCGTTGATCAACGCTCACCGGCTTGTAGCGAAGTTTGGCGGATACTGGGCAATAGAGGCGACAGGATGTCGATTCGCATGTGATACTGACGATGGGTTCGACTGGACCTGTGGGAATGACCTACAGACTTCCGAGATGATGACCTAAACGTAGCTCGCAATCGCCATGCTGGCCAAGCCCGCGCTCAACAAGAGTTTTTAAGCGCGTGCGTGCTCCCGACCATCCAATTGAGGACCGGAACAGATCTTGAGAGGATCGCAAGTCGGCTAGGTCAGGTATGCCTTTTCGATTCAGCGCGCTCTTACTCTCTGCTATTGTTTGCTTATCAAAGGAGGCGATGCGCCGCACAAGATTAAGGACAACCGCGTCAAGCTCAGCATCCGGAATGGCACGATTGACTAAACCATAGCGTTCGGCGGTCGTGGCGTCGAGGTCGTCCGCGCCGACGATAATCTCAAGCGCGCGTGAACGTCCAACGAGTAAAGGCAGACGTTCCAATGCCCCACCGCCCGGCATGATGCCAACACCGATCTCCGGCTGGCCGAAGATCGCACGTTCAATGCTTGCAAAGCGAAGATCGCACGCCATCAAAAACTCATTGCCTATGCCGCGGGCTCTGCCTCGGACAGACGCAATGCTAACGACAGGAGCATAGGCAAGTCGTGTTGCAAAGTCGATCCATGGTGATTCGACTGCACCCCCACCGTCGACTTTCTCGGCGGCTCTCGCCATGTCGTAATGAGCGAGGAAATAGTCGGGATTCGCGCTCTCGAATAGAACGACTTTTAGCTCAGGAGCCGCTTCGATCCGACCGACGAGTTGGCGGAGTTGTACCAAGGTATCGGGGTTGACGAGATTGAGCGGAGGATTCTCAAATACGACGCGCCAGTAGCTGGCTGATTCCTCGTGTAGGATAAACTGTTGGAGACCGCCCATAGAAATTCTCCTTCCTTCAAGCTGAACGCGACCCGGATTGGGCGCTTGATTCGATACTGCACGGGCGCATAAGCAAGGATCGTTCTTAACTTGCCTAAAGCGCCCCCGAGCCTTGGCTATCGTCCTGCAGCGGCCCCGCCATCGACTGGGATAATCGCGCCTGTGGTGAAATTTGAGGCTGTCAAATAGAGCACTGCGTCAACAATCTGATCGACGTCACCTACTTTGCCGAGGGGATTGAGTGTGGACAGAAACGCGTGCTTATCCGGGCTGTGCAATGGGGTGGCAATCACGCCAGGAGCGACCGCATTCACCTTGATGTTGTGCTTCGCAAGTTCGACTGCCAGCGATTTCGTCACTTGATTCAACCCTCCCTTGACCATCACGGGTATCGTCGCGGGGACAGCGGCGCTCGGCTGCATTCCAAGCGCCGCCGTGATATTGACGATGTGCCCATCCTTGTTTTCGATCATGTGTGCAGCGGCTGCTTGCGTGGGATAGAAAAATCCTTTCAGATTTGTATTGATAAGACTGTCCAAATCCTCTGTCGTGTAATTGGTGATTGGTTTCGCAACAAAAATACCCGCGTTGTTGACAAGGATATCCACCCGTTTGAACTTCGCGATTGCCTTCTCGAAAATCTTCTTGGAAGTTTCGGGTAACGCAATATCACCCTCAACCAAAAGAAAATTTTCAGGATTACCGAGCTTTTCGGCAGCGGCACGCAGACGTTCAATCGTCCGCGCGTTTCCAACCACATTGTAGCCCCGCTGAAGATATGCCTCTGCTAGCGCAAAGCCCATCCCACTTGACGCACCCGTAATAACAACCGTACGCTTTCCAATAGTCATTTTCCAACCCTCACAAAGGTGAACCAGCTGTATTCGCATAAAAATACCGACACGCCGCTGGACAACGTGCCACGAGTTTAAGACCGAACCTCGGCCTCGGAAACATCGTTGCCGGTAATTGACTTTCCCGTGCTAGTAAAAAAAGATGCATCGACGCAGGGCAGCTGCCTGCTTGCTCGAACGGCTCCCTGGTATAGGAGATTTCTGTCCCGTTAGGAGCTAGGGAGGCCATAGGTGCGTAGGCGGAAGCTACTACCTGATCTAAATGTCGAACTCCTTACGGGGATTGTTAAAAGGCGTTTGAAAATGGGTCGCCTCATGATTTGGAAATTTGCACGCGTCAAGCGTTTGCCACGCCTACCGGTTCAAATGCTGTTGGTCTAGCCATGAGGCGATCGCCAACGCACCCCGAAGCGCAGGTAACCATGGATATGTGTGCAGGTCGACGCGCGAGTGGCGGGGACTTCGCCTGATTGACGCCATTTGAAATACTGGTAGTCGCTCCGATAACGCGAAAAGCCTCGCGCGGAAATCGCTGGACGTGTTCCGAGTGAAGCTGGTGGCTCTGCATATTGCGGTGCGCGTATCTGTTGGGCGTGAGATGAATCGATTAGTCGAGGCAGATTGACGATTGAGCGTCAAAGACTGCGTGTGAGTATGAGCGCGAACCGACGGCTATTACATCGGTGCGGCGAAGGGATGAATAAAATAGCAGTGAACCCACGAGCGTGCTGCACCGACCAAAAAGGCCCGATAGTCTCACCGGCACGCGGGCTTGACTGGCGATTGCGGGACGGAAGTCGCCTAGCAAATATAACGAAGGGCCACGCCAAAATCGAAGCCCCGCTAACGGCTTTGCTGCCCAGAAGCCGTCATCGGCCCGAGGGGTATGACGGCAAGAACCCCGCAGGGCTCAGAGCCCATCGCGTTGCCAAGTGCGAGCTCGCGTCATCGGCTCAGTGAGCGTGCCCGAACGATTAAGGAAGGCATCTTCGGTCCGCTTACGCCAAGACGCCTGGCGACGCCGGCAAGTTGTTCTCATTGACGTCAGTCCCGCGAGGGGGGCAGCATGAGGGAACGGACCGATATGAGAGTGGTGGGACGCGAGTAATGCTTCTGGCTTGAACGCGGCCGTCCGCCCAGACAATGCCCGTCAGAGACCATGTTCCCGCTTTCACGAGTTTGCGGCCTACACTCGATATGCGCAGCGTCCCGCCCCATTGTTTTGCTCAATTGACCTGTATGCGCGGATCGAAATCGAACTCGAGTCTAATGCCGCCAGGCTCGTAGACCATCGTATGGCGCTTGGGCCCTTCACCCAGATTTTCTGGCGCAAATTCAACCAAGACTCCTGGCCATCTGGATACCCGCGAAAAAATTTCGTTCAGCGCATCTTCAGTAGGGACCCGCAACGCGAGGTGATGCAGACCGACGTTCGTTTTGCGGTCGAAAGCAACTGTAGTGTTTTGGTTCTTGACCTCCCACAGCGTCAACGTGATCTGCCCGTCGGAGACAAAGGCTGCAGGGTAGTTCGGTCTTTCACCAATCTGTATCCAGCCGAGACAGTTAATGAAGAAGTCGCGGGAAAGGTTGAGGTCACGAACTGTCAGACCGATGTGATCAACGCCGAGTGTCAAAGATTTACTCGCCATTCTTTAGTCGTCCTCTCAGATGTTTAATACGCGTCGCGTCCCGAAAAAAGGCACACGCGACAGCATAAAAAAACCCCGACCATTGACGATCGGGGCCGAATTCTCTCACTTGTCGATGTGCGTGTAGCTACCGACCCACACAATCTATCAACTTTCGCCGGGCGGGCATAGCCATCTTTTGGCAACAGTCTCATTACCAATAATCGCCATATGAGCATGGCGAGTCCAATGTGCCACGCGGAATCGCCTTGCCGGGCGTCGTACTATTGACGACAACCGCTCAGACCAGTCTCAATCAGCAATTAAAATGGCTGTTGTTGTACCGCTGTATACACGCTGCGAGTGGAGGAATGCTCGGTCGCGCTCGGGTGCTTACTTTCGCTCGCGGAGGTTGTGTTGCACCTGAGGCGACTCCGAGAAAGAGTAGGGGGACGTAATGTGGTGTTCTGTATGCCTGCTGTATTGTGCGGCCTCGGCGCAGCCGATTTTCCGTGTAATTCGAATACGGCCGAAAATATGACGAAGTGAGTAATAGATTGGCGAACAGCGAATCATTAATCTGGTTTCGAGTAGGCGTTACCGTGCCAAAGACGAATTCGCTCGCCAAGCCACTACCTTCCACTCGCCGTCGTTCGACTGGGGGCCACGCGGCCGTGGTAAGCCAGTGACCCTTTTTAGATCGAAAAGTGCGTTGCAAAATCCGGCGCAGCGATCGCATCAAGCAGCTCGCGGAGTTCTTTGCTTACGCCGCGTCCGACGAGACCTTCGAAACGGCTTTGCGCCGGCCTCCAAAGTGCTTCTGCTTCGCGTCGCTTCGCGGCTCCAGCCTTAGTCAACGCAATGCGACGCTTCCGGGCGTCGCCTTCGTCCTTGCGGGTCTCGACCCAGCCGTCGCGAATCAGTGGCTTCAACGTATGGCCGAGAGCCGAGAGGTCCATCACCATATCGACGGCCAATTCGCCCTGGGTGGGCGCATCGAGGCGCGATATCGCGTTGAGCAGAGTGTACTGAGCAGCATTGATCCCTGCTCCTCGCAGAGCTTCATCGTAGAGCTGACCTATACCTCTCGTCGCCCGCCGGAGCGCGCCATAGTTGCATACACTGGGTGTGAGGGGGTTGCTCATGTATTCGTTTCTCTTGGGCGAAGTGCCGGTCCACGCATCCATCGCCAAATTCCGCGATGGGACCATTCTAACCTAGTTTGGTGGCATATGCCTTTATATTCAAGTATGGGAATTTGTGTTCCTTTGCGTTTTAATCATTTACGTTGTGCCCAGAGCCGGAAAACGTGGCACTACATGCACGGCGAGCTCATCGAGCACCGCCTCTGCCGGCCTACTTCCGAATTTGAAGTTAAGCAGGACGTGGTTCGCGCCCGCTTGCTCGAGCGTTTCCAGATGCCGCATCAACGAACTGCGGCCCAAACGGTGGCCGTTGTGGATAGGCGTGGGGGGACGTCCGGGTCAGCGACCAGGTCGATCTTGTAGGGCAACGCAAACGGCTTAAATGTTCCGGGCGCTACGGCATCGACGATGTCGTGCCACTTGCGGATCACTTGCACCTGAATGTCCAAAGGTCGTAGATAGGTAATCCACCCGTCTGTTTTGCTGGCGATCCAGTCGACCGATTGTTGGCTGTTACCCGTGACCATTAACGGCACCCGGGTGGAGATAGGCTTGGGAACGGGGTCAGCCCCGTACAGCGCGCCATAGCGGCTCTCGATCCGAGGATACGAGTGGCCCCAAACGGCATTCAGATATTCGACTTGTTCGCGAAACATCGCGCCGCGTTCTTCGCGGTCGACACCAAATGCCGGAAATTCTACCGGGCGGTCACCCGAGGCGATGCCGAGTACAAGTCGGCCACCGGTAAGCTGATCGATGCTGGCTGCCGCCTTGGCGGTGTGCAACGGATGGCGCAGCGGCAGTACGATGGCGGCGGTGAGCAGCGCGACGGACTCCGTCTGGCCGGCAACATATCCAAGCCACGTCCACGGGTCGTAGATCTGACCAAGGTCGCCAAAGTCTGGATCACGCAGCGGCACGTCGCGCACGCCAAGTGCGGCGAACCCCATCTGCTCCGCCTTGCGAGCTAGTGCGATTTGATTGCGCATGGTTGGCGCATCGCCGGGGTACGACTCGATTGCGAAGGTTACGCCAAGCGTAAGCCGATCGCGCGCGAACATGCGCGAGAAGCCAGGATTGGACTGCGGCGCGCTATCGGGCGAGGGCATCAGCATGGCGGGCTGGTGCAGGTTAGCGTTCATATGGATATCCTGACAATATAGGGAAACGCAATGACGCTTCCAGTTGTGGTCTCTAAGCTGCCCATATTCTGGGCGACGTTCGACCTGAGATTATCGTGGTCCCCCGCAATTCAATTGTTCCTCTGCGTCAACGATACGTCTACGGCAACGTCTGTCATGTGGTGCATTACTGAGGTCGAGAATGAAGCAACTGGTCAGAAGGTAACGATGGTTCAATCTCGGTAGCGGTGGAGTACGGCCATCCAGAAATTCCAATGAATAACGGAGCGCCTGAGGCTCGTCGCACGACAGATGCCCCAGACGGCAGAAGAAATATGCGAGACGGGGGAGTTGTTCAGGCGGGGAGCACGCATCCGGTCTAATGCTGGTCAACCATTGCAAGTCGCCAACGTCGCGCTCAGCACGGAGATCACCAAATTATTGTTTTTGTTGTAGATCATGCTCGACCAGTTCGGGCTCAGCGAGGATGCCGCCGCTACGCGTGCCCCGTAGACGATGACGGTACGTTCAGCCCGAATGAGGTAAGTTGTTGAGCGCTGCGACCGATAACCTGACCGTTGGTTGAACGTCCCCGCGCTGTTTTATTACTAATGGAAAGATGATGCGTGAACTTTATGATGTGATCCAGACCGCCGTGGAACGGCAGGATGTTCCCTTTGCTGTCGCGATGGTCGGTGACCGGGGCGGTGTGCGCTGGAGCGGGAGTGCCGGCGAGGCGCGACCCGGTATGGCCGCAGCAAGCGATACGATCTTCCGCATCTACTCGATGACCAAAGCTGTGGGCAGCACCGCCGCGATGATTTTGATGGACCGCCGCGGCAAGCTCGATCCCGATACGCCTGTGGCGGAAATCCTACCGGAGTTCGTGAACAAGCAAGTACTCGAGGGCTTCGACGCTGAAGGCAAACCGCTGATGCGTCCGCCTCGCAAGCAGGCCACTGTGCGGCATCTCGCGACTCACACCTCTGGACTGACTTACGAGTACTGGAACTTGGAACTTCAACGTTACATGGAGTCCACTGGACAGCCGAGCATTGTATCGGGCTTGCGTGAAGGGCTGGACTACCCACTCATGTTTGATCCGGGCGACCGCTGGGAATATGGTATTGGCATCGATTGGCTCGGTCAGGTGGTCGAAAAAGTGGACGGTCGCGCAATTGACGACTTTTGTCACGATGAGCTTTTCCAGCCTTTAGGCATGCAGGACACTCGCTTCGAGGTGGAGCCCGATATGGCGCCGCGTCTGTCTAGCGTGCGCATGCGCGGCGAGGACGGATTGTTCGCCAACTTCGAGCTTGCACCGCCTTCCAGACCAGCGTTCTACGGCATGGGTCACGCGCTTTACTCAACCGCTCCGGACTACATGCGCTTCCTGCGGATGTACCTCAACAAGGGGCAGCTTGACGGCCATCGTATCCTGAGCGAAGCGGGCCTTTCCCGGTTGCTGACGAATCAGATCGGTGACACTTCGACTGCATTGCTTAAGACCGCCGCCCCGTCGATCACTGCCGACGCCGAGTTCTTCCCCGGTCGAAAAAAGTCGCACAGCATGGGCTTCCAGCGCATCGATGAGGATGTGCCCGGCATGCGCTCGGCCGGCTCGCAGTTCTGGGCAGGTGTGTGCAACACGCACTTCTGGTTCGACCCGAAAAAAGACGTGATCGGAATCATCATGACGCAGACGCTGCCGTTTGTAGAACCGCGCTTTATGGGCCTGTACGAAACGTTCGAACGCGGCGTCTATCGAACGCTGGCAAAGTAATCTGCTGCTCGACTGAAAGGAGGTGAGTGTCCGCACCTACGTGCGAACGGTCGGCAGCGATTGTAAGTCGGCTATCCTACCTGTCTTATCATTCAGCCACTTCGCAAGTAAGCATAGGCCGCAATAAGGATCCCGTTCCTGTACCGTCGGCACCTTCGTCGCTTGCGAGTTGAAACCAGAGCGCGTGTCGGTGATGCCGGCGGGATCCATATCCGCATGTTCGCAGGAAGGCCGACACCTGAGAACCGGCTCGAAGCCCCAGACGCAATATCATCGCATCAGTCATGCCTTCTACCCGAACCGAAGTATTGCCATGCTGAAGCGGAGTGCTGCCAGTTGCAGCAACAAAAATACCGGCACGTCTGGCGCAAAGTCGGATGGTCTATCGGGCTGCACATCGACAACTACAGGCAACATGGTCTCCGTCTTCACGACTTCGACCGGCAGACCTTGGGCGTGCCGTTCGCGCCAGGTCCAAACCTGATTGGCGTTGATGTTACGGTCGCGCGCGACCCGTGCGACCGGCGCTCCGAACCTAAACCGAAGTAGCGCATTCAAGCGCATGGGCAGTTTCCGTGAGGTTGACCCTGCCTGGTCGAAGTGATCACGAGGCCCGCAACTCACGTACTCCCTTTCCGATGCGCCGCCGCAGCAACGTGCGCAATGTGACGCCGTCCGCATACCCGACTTGCCCTGCGATACGATCAATCGTCAGTTTGCTCGTCTTTAGCAGATGGACGGCGCGTTCAATGCGCAGATCCTGAATGTACTCGACGGGCGTTTTACCAAGCACTGCATTCAGACGTCGCGTCAACGTCCGCGGACTGGTCGCCAATGCATCAGCGACGACGTCCATTGCAATTGCGGTGTCGAGGTGCTCACGCACCCACCGGTCGAAGCGCTCGACGAGCGGGTCGGAATGTGAAAGGTGATCGGAGATGGCATAAGCAGACTGCGACAACCGCGCATCGAATACGAGGTACTTGGCCACGAGCGCCGCGAGCTCAGGACTGTTACTGCGGATCAACCACAGTGCAAGGTCAAGGTGGCTCAGGGCCGCCCCGGCGGTTAGCGCACTGCCGCTGGGAACGACAATGCGATGCGCATCCAGGTTCACCTTCGGGTAGCGCTGCCGGAAGAGCGGGGAAAGCCACCAGGTGGTCGTGGCTTCGCCACCATCGAGCAAGCCGCTTTCAGCCAGCACGAACGTGCCCGTGCAAGCGGCTGCAATGCGCGCGCCTCCGTCGCGCCACGAGCGCAAAGCGCCCAGTGCATCGATGACGTCATCCCTCCCGAGCACGGGCACCAGTTCTTCAGCCGTCGTGCGGTTAAGCGCCGGTAAGACGACCCAATCCGGCGCAGGCGCATCGCTCATATCGCGCACTGGTACTTGCATCCCGAGTGCAGTACGCACCTCGGGCCGAACCCCTACCACAGTGATGTCGAAGCCCGCAGCGGCCATCCCCGTTGCACTCGCAAGCTTGTTAGCCATCGTTAAACCGTCGAGTACGGTGGTCAAACCCGTATCGAACACTCCCTCGAGCACGAGGACAAAAATTCGCATGGCTGGATTGATATCAAAGTTGTCGATAGAGACAGTATTCCCCGGGACGCTCTGTTTGTACAGTGTCACTCAACGCATGAATCCCTCAGGCGGATACTGGAGAACAAAGATGATCAAGCACGCGTTTTTTGTCCGACTCGAAGCCAAACCGGGAAAGGAGCAGGCGGTAGCAGACTTCCTTACCACCGGGCTTGAAATGACCAATCGCGAAGCGACCACGCCGATCTGGTTCGCCCTCAAGCTGTCGCCGACGACGTTTGGCGTCTTCGACGCCTTTGCAAGTGAAGAGGATCGCCAGGCGCACCTGCACGGCAGTATGGCCAACGCCCTGATGACGCGAGCCGACGAGCTGCTCGCAAGCCCCCCGTCGATCGAGCCGATCGACGTCCTGGCTATGAAGAATCAGCTGGCCTGAGTCCTACGCGCCTCGGCAACGCACAAATCCTGACGCCGGAGGCCTGTCTCCGGCCAACGTGGCGTCCAGACGGCGTCTGGCGTCCCGATTCAACCGCGTTTATGTAGATGGAGTAACTCGTGTCGACTTATTACAAATTAGGTGTTCTATTCGCTGCCGTTGCGTTTTCGAGCGTGTCATTTGCGCAAACGCCCGACGTCAAACCGGAACGAATTCGCGGCGATATCGTGTCGTTCAAAGGCGAAATTCTGACCGTACACCGGAACAGCGGCGACACCGTGTCGGTCGATGTCAAGCCGGACGTCGGGGTGTCGGCTCTCAAGGCCGCCAAGCTTTCCGACGCCAAGGTCGGTTCGTACGTGGGGACGCCAGCGCTCGCGGGCAGCGATGGGAAATTGACGGCCACTTCGATGATTGTTTTTCCTGAAGCGGCACGCGGTACGGCCGAAGGGCATTTCCCCTATGACTTCGGTGCCAACAGCACGATGACGAATGCAAATGTGGTGTCGGTCGTTACCGGCACCAGCGGACGTGAACTGAATCTGTCGTACAAGGGCGGATCCAGCACGGTGACGGTGCCGGAAAGCGTGCCGGTCGTGACGCCGATTCCGGCGAGCAGAGCGGATCTGAGGGCAGGAAAGAGCGTGTTCCTCGTTGTGACACCCGGTGCGAGCGGCGTTTATGACGCGCACGTACTGTTCGTCGAAAAGGACGGCGTGGCGCCGAAGTTTTAACGCATGGTGCCGGACTGTGGCCGCTCGTGGCGGCGACATGCGTCATTGGCCGCAGGCGCTGTCGGCCACAGGGCCGGCCTATATCGTGTTGGCGATGAGAGATGACTACCACGGCGGCTACAAGACGCCCTATGTGGCCCACGCTGCGATCTTCTTTTCCATCCATTCAACAATCCTAATCGCTATTGACGGTTTTCCTGTTTGAATATGACCCGCATCAATCACGAGATCGCTTTGAAGCACGGAACGATTCAACCCGTCTGGGTCCGCATTACACACTGGATAAACGCGCTCGCCGTCGTTCTGATGGTGATGAGCGGCTGGCAGGTCTACGACGCCTCGCCGCTCTTTCCAGTCTTGCGATTTCCTTCCACGGTCACCTTGGGCGGCTGGCTCGGCGGGGCGTTGCAATGGCATTTCGCGGTCATGTGGATGCTGGTCGCGAACTTTCTCGTCTATATTGGGGTGAACTTGGCCTCGGGACGCCTGCGCCGAAAACTGCTGCCGGTCAGTTTCAAGTCACTTGCAAACGATCTCGTCGCCGCGCTGCGCGGCACGCTTGGGCATGAAGACACCTCATGCTACAACGCGGTTCAGAAATTCGCCTATCTGGTCGTCATCGTCGATATCGCGGTCGTCATCCTGTCGGGACTAACGATATGGAAGTCGGTGCAGTTCCCGCTGCTGCGCACGCTGATGGGTGGATACGACAACGCGCGCATCGTGCATTTTTTTGCAATGAACGTGCTGGTTGCATTCTTCGTCGTGCACGTCGTCATGGTCGCGCTTGTGCCGCGCTCGCTGCTTTTGATGATTCGTGGGCTGTAATCATGACCTTTCGAAAGAAGGCTCAAAATCCTGATACGTTTCTTTCGTCTCACGCCGAATCCATCATCAAGGATGCGCGACACGAACTGAAAAATCCCGCGCGCCGATTGCTTGGCAAGCGGATTCTCACGCTCGGCGGCATAGGGATGTTGTCCGGCTGCAATTTGTCCAATGACAAATCCGTGAACACCATGCTGCGCAGAATGTCGTCGTTCAACGACCACGTGCAAGCTCTGCTGTTCAATCCGAACGAGATGGCACCGACCTATCCGGAGTCGATGATCACGCGGCCATTTCCCTTCAACGCGTTTTACGACGTTGACGACGTGCCTGAGGTCGACGCCGCTGTCTACCGGCTCCATGTGGGCGGCCTCACGCATGGCAAAGGGATCTGGACACTCGACGAACTGCACGCCATGCCACAGGAAAGCCAGATCACGCGTCATATCTGCATCGAGGGATGGAGTGCGATCGGCCGCTGGGGCGGCGTGCGCTTCTCCAGGTTCCTGAAGCAGTCGGGCGCGGACATCACAGCCAAGTACGTGTCGCTACAGTGCGCGGACAACTACTGGACCAGTATCGACATGCCCACTGCACTGCATGCACAGACGCTGCTTACGCTGACCTACGACGGCCAGGTGCTACCGCCGAAATACGGCTTCCCAATGAAGCTGCGCATCCCGACCAAGCTCGGCTACAAGAATCCCAAGCATATCGTGGCGATCACTGTGACGAACGAATACCCCGGTGGGTACTGGGAGAATCAGGGCTACAACTGGTTCGGAGGCTCCTGAACGGCTCTCCGCGCACTGTTGGCGGATTCAGTGTGGCGCTGCTCGCGTCGCTCGATCAGTTCACACGGGAGCCGGAGCGCGTGCTGTGCTTCGATTACGGCGGTGATTGGGAATTGCTGTGTGATCTGCTTGATGGGCCGCCCGCTGAATGGCAGGCGCACCACGTAGGCCAACTGCTCGACCCCGGCCACATGGAGGACTATTACCGGAAGCATCGCGGCCGGCATCATGCGCTCGTCGATGCGCGCGCCAACCGCCATTCGGTCGTGGACAGCAGCCCCGCTGCCAGACGCACCGTAGAATAGGGCGCGCGTTCGCGTGGAATGAACCGGTATCGTGTCCTTGCAGTCGCGCGCCTCTGACGACCACTTGTTCCCCCGTCAGCGGGTTAGGTCAACACGCGCGGTTTTCACGGCATGCAGACGCGGCGGACTGTTCGGATCTCCTCCCGGTTCGTGACTTGATTCGCGGGCGTTCTGGCGTCTTCACGAAGCCGCATTTCGACCGTATGTCCAATCGCGCAGCCGTGCAGGCAAGCATGGACTCGTTAATGTCTGGCTCACCGCATGCGCAGGTCCTAGCGGCTGGAGCATGCATGCGCCCACGTCGGATTCGTGAACGGTCGCGCAACCGTGCAAATCCGTTATTTGGAAGCACCGGTTGTCCGTTGTCTGGTGGGTTGACGTGGTTTTCACGTGACGCTGCTCTGCAACCTTGGTATGGACCGTCCGGGACCAACCAGTTGTCTCCGCCATGGAGAGGCTGATGCAGACCGTATTGCACATCTCGATGGCGAACGCAGTCGACAAGTAAGCCCTAACGTGTGCGCACTCGCCCCGTTGAGTTATAGACTCGTCAAGAGCGGCGATCTCCTTCATTCCGTCGCTCGCAGACTTCTGCGCGCGCTATCCCGAGGTTCAGCTGGACGTTGTGGCCGCCGATACCGTGTCAGACCTGATGGAGGACCGATTCGACGCGGCAATCCGCCTCGGCAATCCGCGCGACGCTGATTTCGTTGCGCGGCCGTTGGAACCGTATCGCCTCGTCCTTTGCGCGTCGCCCACGTATTTCGACGCGCATGGGATACCGGCGACGCCGGAGGAGCTTCGCTCTCACCAATGTCTAACTTATGCTTATCCACCGCATTCCGAGTTGCGCGCGGCGGAGCCCGAATGGACGTTATCGGGCCCAGGTGGAAAAGTAAGCGTTCCTGTTGGCGGCCGCCTGAGGGTCGACAGTGCGGAGGCGTTGCGCAGGGCGGTTCTCGCTGGCATGGGAGTCGCGTTGCTACCCGCCGTTCTGGTCGATGCCGACATAGAGGCACGCCGCATGGTTCACGTATTGCCTGATTACACACCGCCCATCCGGCCACTCAATCTGCTCTATTTACGCGATCGCCAGATGTCGTCGAAGCTACGGAGCTTCGTCGAATTCGTCATGGAACGCTTTGGAGCTGCTGCCAGCAGGCACGGCTAAAATCCGCCGAGGCGCATGCGGTCGAGGGCGGCCCGAGCGCGATGGCGGAAAGCGCTCGCGGAATTTGTCGTTCCGGCATCGGGCAGCGTCTGTCGCTCGAGGGCGGGAGGAGTCGGTTCATAAGGCAAAGTCCGGCCACAAGGAGTCCGTCAATGCCGAACGGCAAATGGCTGGTGACCGTTTATAAGCAGCCCTTGACGTATCTGTCGAACCAACGTGCTCCCTTGTCAATCGGCGATGCTATCGGCAAGGGAAAACAGGTCGTGCGAGATCAGTGAGTCTCTTGCCCGAAGAGGTCGTCAACGATTCTGCGTGCCGCACTATAGCCGCCCATGAGCGCGTCGACCTCGGTATCGAATGGGCGGCCCCCAGCCTCACCAAATCTAAGCGGAGAAAAGATCGCAACCGCATTGCCGGCCTGGAAAACCCGGACGACAGCGACGTACCCAGGACGGGCCTTCGGCTGCTTGATTGGTAGAAAGTTGAAGCCTGACTCAACAGCTACCTGAAGAGTGGAGCCGTGATATTCATACGTTCGCATCATGAGCCGTTCCGCTGTTACTTTTCCTGGCGACACTCGCGAACGCCTGTCATCGCGCCAAGCCGTGCACAGATGGCTGCAAACTCGTTTGAAGATGCGCGAGACAGCGCAATCTGGACGTCGTCAAGCTCAGGGTCATCCTCAGACTGTTGAACAATGAACTGTTTGACCCGAATGCTCCCTATGCCCAGCGCGCGATGCAAACTGTCCAGTGAAACGCTTCCCCGTTCCGCCAGCAGTTGTATGTTGCGCTGTTGTTTGACCGAGATAAAGCGCCGCTCAAGCGGCTTAACCCCGGCGAGAATAACGAGAATGATGATCGTGGCACCAAAGGCCGCGGTGTACATCCCTCCGCCAACGGCCAGCCCGATTCCCGCTACTGACCAGAGGCTGGCGGCCGTTGTAAGACCCCGGACAACCTCTCCGCGGAGAAGAATCGACCCGGCGCCAAGAAAACCAATCCCCGACACCACCTGGGCGGCAACGCGCGACGGGTCCAGCACAACGTTTTTCTGGGTCAACGCGTCTGCGAAGCCGAACGCGGACACCATCATCATCAGTGACGCGCCGACACACACCAGCATGTGCGTACGCAAACCAGCGGCCCAGTTCAGTCGCTCGCGCTCAAAGCCAATGACGCTTCCGAGCAGCGCCGCCATGAGAAGACGGGACAAGATTTCGAGATTACCTATCACACTGAAAGTCCAGATAGCGTGCGTTCATACCGTATTACCGTTTTGGCACGAGCGGCTAGACGGTCGTTTGCACGCTAGCCGCAGTTTCAGTGTCAAGGTCGACGGCGGGGAGCACTATTGTGACATTTTTGTGACTAATCAGCAGCCGGACAATTTCTCTGGTCGGCACGCTTGTGACGACGTTAGATACCTGAGATGGGCGAATCCAGCGGCACCGCGAGATCTCATTGCTCGCAGCGGGTGTCAGGTGATGCGGCAGGTCCACCAGGAACACGTGATGCCGCTTCGTCAATCCGCCAAATTCAAACAGAAACATGAAGTCGTCGACACCAAGGGCTGTTTCCTCAGTCAGCTCTCGTCTTGCCGCCTCTATCGGTGACTCGGAGCGCCGGATTGTGCCGCCCGGTAGCGACCAGCGCGACCGTCCGCGAGTCACGAGGAGTATTTTGTCGTGCTGCCTGCACACGATGGTCGCTCTTTCTTTCATCGTCACCCAAACTTCCTTCCGGTGCTATCTTTTAATGGTTGAATCGCGGCTTCCGTTCGATACGGGGTTGGACGGGTACCGCACTCGCTCGATTCGGGAATGAGCTTGCTGATAAAGAACCCTGACACCGCCTTCGCCCGTCAGGAAAACCAGCCGGCCATCTGCCCTCGACGTTATTGTGACGGGGAGAATATTCGATGAAAACCCGCTCGTCATTCGAGATCTGCTTGCCGCTTGTCTTGTGCGTGGCGGCATGCCTGGTGTCCCTGCCGACTCTCATCCTTACCCTCATCTGGCTCACTCTCGGTGCCGCTTCGATAGGCTACCGCTCTCTGGCTGAATTGCCCACCGATGGCATCCCGCGCCAGTGGCTTCGCGGTCCCCGCAGCATATGCCTTTGGTTCTACCACCTGACATGGTGGCCATGGTACATGCGGGCTGAACTACGGGAGATCGCCGCTCGGGTCGGACAAGCTATCGAGTCGGGTTACCACCGACTCGCCCCAAAGGAGAGGCCCAGCAAGTCAAAACGAGGTTCCGACAGCGACGATAAGTAAGGCCGGGCGTCTGGCACGGTCAGGCCGAGATTCAGCGAACGGGTAAACCAATGTCCGGTTTCGAAGGTGGATGAGGCGTTCGACCGCGGCCGCTCTACGGCCGAGTTGGGTCGCGTGCTGCCGATCGCAGCCGCGTGCGATTCGGGCAATCCATGCCGTTTGCATGAGGCAGTGATCGAGCCAGTTTCGGCCGCTCGACCAAAGCTTCTTAATCCGCGACAATCTGGGCGGCCAGCGCTGCTAGAGGCGTAACCGGACCGCTTGAATCCATGGAGACGCAAATTGTCGGAAAACACCTCTGTTTGCTCAGTGTGCGGATTTTCGTTCCCGACTTCCAGTATGGTGCGCGAACATATATTCCCAAAATTCCTTACGGGAAAAACCGCTAAGAATAGCGTTGTCTTAGTGTGTGGCAACTGCAACGCTGTCATGAACATGCGGCCGACCGAGATAGAGTTCACTGCGCTCGTTGTTTATCTGATGGGGAAGACTCCCGGATATACCGATATTGTTCAGGAATCTATATTTGGCCAAGAGGAACGCTATATAGCCGACATCGTTGCCACTCGCGTGCGAAATTTGAAGCGTACGAGGCTCCTAATCGAATGCAAATCTTCACGTTTTGTTTCGTTCGATAGGATCAACGACGTAGTCAACCAGCTTAAAAAATACAAAGAAGCCTACGGCGAATGCCAGCCTGTTTTTGCAATTCCAGCAACACTGAGCGAAAGCGAGGCGCAAGCGTTAAAGGGTGAGGGAGTTGAATTATGGGACCTAGATTTCCTGGCAAAAACTTTCGCGAAGCAGTTGGAAGATGCGCCTATTGGCTACTTCAAAAACATTCTTCTAATGAGGGCGCGACGAGGTTCTGCGACAACGCGCGCAAGTGAGCTGAGCGCTTCATTGAAGGCCTGCCAACCCGGCAAGCAGGACTGGAGCCTCTATCAAAGTCTTGTTGGAAACATCCTCGAATACTTGTTCTGTCCAACCCTCACGAAGCCTCTATCTGAGCACGCCGACGGCACGAAGACGAATAGACGCGATTTCATCATACCCAACTACGCGGAATCAGGTTTTTGGTCATTTTTGCGAAATCGATACATGGCCGACTATCTGGTCGTGGATGCGAAAAATTACAGCCGTAAAATAGGGAAAACCGAAATCCTGCAAGTAGCCAATTACCTTAAGCCGCAGGGAGCTGGTCTTGTTGGAATGATCTTCTCGCGTAACGGTGGCGACGCCGCGGGATGCGCCCATACACTACGAGAACAATGGCTAATTCATGAGAAGATGATCCTCGTGTTTAACGACGTGGAAGTTGAGTCAATGTTGAGCGCCAAGGAGGACGGCAGAGTGCCTGAGGAGATGGTTGAAAAGAAAATTGAACAATTCCGTCTATCAATTTAGCTCTGTCGGAGCGTTCGATACGTCATTGCGAAATCGTTGGGTTGCCCGTCCGAGAACGTCCGCTTTTACACCGGTCAACTGGCTGCTTCGGGTCGACCAGAGTCGACCGCGTCGGGCACAGGTCGGCCATGAAGAGGCATTGAGGGTGACGCTCGATCCGACGTTCGCAGGTCCGTTCCTTCGAAAAAGCGATCGTTCGTACTTTGCCGGTACGTGAGTCCGCATAGACCGATAGAACAAACCTCCAGATTGAACCAACCCCAAGACTCTCTCAATACTGCTATGCCGGCAGAAGACCAGCAACGCGCTAGCTTTCAATTAACCCATCATAGAGAGAAATATCCGGGCGACTCCTGGCGATGAGCTGAGCACCCGCGACGGCGGCGAAGATGGCGCGAGCACGCCGTTCGCTATCCTCGGGGCTGCCCGTGCCTGCGGAGTGCGAAGCCCTTCTGGCTTGACACACGAGAATGCAGGACCGTCCGAGCGTCAAGCACCAGCCGGCGTTCGCCTGAGACCTCAGCCGTGGGCGACCGCCATCGACGATCGAACAATCTTTGGCTACAAATCCGAGACGACTGTCGACTCAATCGATATCGGATGGCCAGACCGCGCGAACGTCTGGCTGCAGATTAGTCCGTCGTAGCGGTGCCGCGTAACGGAGCACGTCCTGCCGATGCTCCTTGATCCATTGACAAGGGCAAGTCCGCCGCCCGTGGAGTAGAACTGCTTCCGGCATGGGCCCAGGTCTTTACATTTGCCCGTGCACATAACTGCACCAAGCTTCGTTGAACATTCCCCGCTTTGCTGCCGATCGCGTATCCTTCAGATCTAAAAACGCGCACGCCTGCGAAGAAAAGACCACTGAAGTAGGGGAAACATGGACAGCCAAATAGTATTGGACCAGAGAGAGGGCGCCGCCGAGGTGGAACCACGCGACGCGCTCCTTCTAGAGATTGAAGCCGACCCGACGTTGGGCTATGCCTCTATCCAGAATTCGGTCCCAGTAGTCCGTGCGCTGCGTGTGACCAGCCGATTCAAGACACCTCTTGAAGATGTGGAAATTCTGGTCAGCTGCAACCCGCGTTTCGCTCAAGGCATGAAGCTTCATTTTTCGAAGCTCGCTCCAGATGAAAGCAGGCGCGTTTCGCCTCTGGACCTGGCCGCCGACCACGGCTACCTGGCAGATCTCCAGGAAGCGGTAACTGCATCGGTCACGGTCGTCGCGCAAGCGGGTGGCAAAGAACTTGCTCGGGTGGTCCATCCCATCGAGGTACTGGCCTATGATCAATGGGCAGGTACGCACGCCATGCTGGAGCTGCTTGCGACCTTCTCGATGCCGAACAACCCCGCCGTCGACATTCTCATTGGCAAAGCGTCGAAATTGCTCCGGGAGCAGTACAGTGACCTGTCGATGAACGGCTACCAGTCGAAGAGCCGGGATGCGGTGTGGAAGCAGGTTTCTGCAATCTACAGCACCTTGGCTGCAGAGAACCTGCAGTATGCCGAGCCTCCAGCGTCCTTCGGCGTAGATGGCCAGAAAATCCGAACGCCGGATCGCATTCTAGAGGGCCGGGTGGCCACCTGCCTGGATCTGGCAATGCTTTTCTCGTCCTGTATGGAGCAGGCTGGATTGCGGCCCGTCGTTTTGATGAAGGATGGTCACGCATGGATAGGCGTATGGCTCCACCAGGCCTGCTTTCCAGATCCACTTACCGATGATGTCCAGGCCGTGCGCAAGCGCGTCGATAGCGGCGAATTTCTGGCATTCGAGACTACGGGAATCGCGCAACATTCGAGCCGTCGCCCCTCTCTACGTATCGCGCTTGAACAGGGCGCAGCCCATCTGCTGGAGGAAGGCAAATTCCGCTACGCAGTAGATATTCATCGGGCCCGTGAACTACAAATCAGGCCATTGCCATCCAGGGTGGCAAGCATCAAGCGCTCTGAAGTCGACGATATCGACTCGCCTGTGGCAATTGAGCCGACCCCGCAGCTTCCACCTCTCGACCCGGAATTTTTGACGCCGCTCGATTCCGGCGCCGATGAGACACCGGAAGGCCGATTGTCAAAATGGAAGTCCCGATTGCTGGACTTGACATTGCGCAATCGATTGCTCAACTTCAAGACGACCAAGTCCACCTTGGCCTTGGTTGCCCCGGACCTGAGCAAGCTCGAGGATGCGATTGCCGAAGGCGGCGAGTTCCGCGTTCGCCCCATGCCGAATTTGATGGAAGGTAACGATCCGAGGATGGCCGAAGTGCACACCGGGCGTAGCGGGCGCGTACCGCTTGACGACATGGCGCTCACTGCACTGGACAATAAGGAACTGATTGCACGCATGCCACAGGAGGCGTTGGATGGCAATCTGCTGACCATCTTTAGCGCTGCGCGGACAGGTCTGGAGGAGGGCGGTGCCAATACGCTTTACCTTGCCTTGGGCATGCTCCGATGGACGGAGACCGAAACCGCGGAGACTGCGCATCAGGCACCCATCATACTTGTACCCGTCTCGCTGCAGCGCCAGTCGGTACGAAGTGGCTTTAGGGTCTGTCGGCACGACGATGAGACGATCATCAATCCAACCTTGCTGCAGATGTTGCGCAATAGCTTTGAGTTGCGCATTCCTGGGTTAGATGTCTTACCCATGGATGAAAAGGGCGTGGACGTGGGGAGGGTGTTGCAGGCATTCCGCCTGGCCGTACGAGAGATCCCCAAGTGGGAAGTACTCGAGCAGGCGCACTTGGGTATTTTCTCGTTTACGAAGTACTTGATGTGGAAGGACCTCCAGGATCGAACCGAGCAACTGAAAGCGAATCGGGTAGTTAAGCACCTCATCGACAATCCCGGTCGGGCATTCGAAAAGGAGGAGACCGACGAGCGCTTCGAACGACTCGATGAGACGCACAAGCCGCAGGACCTCTTCACGCCGATGCTTGCTGATTCATCGCAGTTGAAAGCCATCTGCGTCATCGATTCTGGGCGCGATCTGGTGCTCGAAGGCCCGCCAGGGACCGGTAAAAGTCAAACCATCACGAACCTTATCGCTCACCTGTTGGCCAAGGGCAAGACGGTACTTTTTGTGTCCGAGAAGATGGCTGCCCTGGAAGTTGTGCATCGTCGACTGGAGGCTGTCGGCCTGGGACCGTTTTGTCTTGAGCTTCACTCATCCAAAGCGCGCAAGTCGGAAGTTCTGCAGCAGCTCGGTAAGGCCTTAGACCTCAGCGGCAAACGCACTGGCGAAGACTGGATCCGCGAAGCGGAACGCCTGGGACAGCTTCGCCAAGATCTAAACGGTCTGGTAGATGCGTTGCATCGTGTGCATCCAAACGGGCTATCAGTCTACGATGCTGTCGGCACCTGCATTGCGCATTCAGGTTGGGATGCCTCGCCAATGCCTTGGGCAGACGCGTTGGTGCACGAATATAAAGAGCTCGAAAGCCTGCGCGAAACTGTAAGACGGATGGCGACCCTTTCCGGCTCGCTCGTGGTGCTCCATGGTCACCCGTTAGCGCAGATTGGCAGGACTGATTGGAGTCCTACCTGGCAAGACGAGATGCTCGCGGCGGCCCAATCGCTCGAACGAGCTGTGCAGATATTCAAGGTCAGCGCATCTGCGATAGAGAGCAGCTTGGAGATCGCGACAGCTGGATTGAGTCTGGAAGGTTACGAGAAGGTCGACCGCCTCGCAGACATCTTACTCGGCGCCCCGCAAGTTCCTCAGGGTGTGGCCGCCCAAGCGCATGACGCCAACGTCAGGGCGCAGCTTCAAGTGCTGGCCGGTCACGGCAAAGCCCGTAACGAACACTGGAGCAAGCTGGAGACAGGCTGGACAGACCAGCTCGCGGAACTTAGCGTCAAACCTGTCAAAGACGAGTGGGCCCAAGCCTCAAATACATGGTGGCCAAAATCGATGCTGAACAAGCGGGCCATTCGAGGAAGACTGGCAAGTTACCGCGCCGATGGCAAACGTCCGACCGACGAGGCTGTCACGGCCATGTTGCCCCATCTTGCAAACGTCAATGTCGAGGATGAACAGCTTCAGGCATTAAAGAGCGATGCACAGCGCCTGCTACAGGGCTCTTTCAGTGGCCTACAGACTGACTGGGACCAGGTGCTACGCCACGAGCAGTGGGCCCAACGTTTCTCGGACACTGTGACTTTGATCGCGGATGACACCGCCACGGCCGCACAGTTGCGGGCCCGTTTCCATAGTCTGGTAGTTGACAACCGCGTTTTGCTTCAACCGGGAACCACGTTGAGCAAGTCGTTGCTGGCCTATCGTGACGGTTGGCGCGACCTGCGTGCGAAGCTTGCGGCGCTGGAAGCACTCGCTGACCCAACAACACCTCTGCAAGGCCCCGTTGATGCCGGCGGCGCGCTCGAGCGCATGTTGGGCGCTATTGCCGAATGGCATCGCGCCAAGAGTCAATTTATGTCTTGGTGTTTGTGGCGCCAAGTCCGTGAGCAAGCAATTAATCTCGGGCTGCAGGGATTGGTGACGTCGTTGGAAGACGGACGAGTGCCGCTAGATCGCGTCGAGGAGAACTTCGAATTCAGCTATCAGAGCTGGTGGGTGAAGAAGATTATCGACAAAGACCTTATTCTCCGCACATTCTCCAGCGCTGATCATGAGCGCAAGATTCGTGAATTCCGTCAAGCCGACGAACAGTTCCAACGTCTGACTGCGCAATATGTCGCCGCAATGCTTGCTGGCAAGGTGCCAGAGGCTAAGGGCATGGTCGTTGGCAGTGACAGCGAATTGGGGCTGCTACGCAGGGAACTGCAAAAGAAGACCCGTCATACTCCAGTGCGGCAGCTTATGCACGGCCTGCCGAGCCTCCTGCCCAAGCTGAAGCCTTGCCTCCTGATGTCTCCGCTCTCAGTAGCGCAGTATCTCGACGCGGGCCATGCACAGTTCGATGTTGTGGTCTTTGATGAAGCTTCCCAAATTCCAGTCTGGGATGCAGTGGGCGCAATCGCGCGTGGCAAGCAATTGGTCGTTGTCGGAGACACGAAGCAATTGCCGCCCACGAGTTTCTTCAGCAAGTCGACCGAAGCAGACGACGGTGCCGGCGATGACGCGCAAGTTGAGGACCTTGAGAGCATTCTGGACGAATGTATGGGCGCTGGGATGAATCGTCAGCGACTCCAGTGGCATTACCGCAGCCGGCATGAAAGCCTGATCACCTTCAGCAATGTCACATACTACGACTCGCAGCTTATTACGTTTCCGTCTCCGGTGACTGATGACGTGGCGGTACGACTCGAGCGAGTGGCGGGGGTATATGACCGAGGCGGCAGCCGCACAAACCGGGCGGAGGCTGAGGCGATTGTGCGTGGCATCGAGCAGCACTATTCGGAGACGAACTCGCAGCATCTGACCTTGGGCGTGGTGACCTTCAACCAACCGCAGCAGGCCTTGATCGAGTCGCTGCTGGATGCCCGCCGTCGAAGCAGCGCCCAGCTCGACAAAGCTATCTCGGCGCAATCGCGAGAGCCACTGTTCATAAAGAACCTGGAGAATGTACAAGGGGATGAACGCGATGTCATTTTCTTTTCCATCACGTATGGGCCGGACGCCGCGGCCAAAATAACCATGAATTTTGGCCCGCTTAACAGTGAGGGTGGGCAGCGTCGGCTCAACGTGGCTATCTCGAGAGCGCGCGAAAGGGTTGTCATTTTCAGCACGCTGCAGCCGGAGCAGATCGATCTGTCTCGTGTGAGAGCGGCTGGCGTGCGTGACCTCAAGCATTATCTCGAGTTTGCCGTGAAGGGCCCTCGTGCGTTGCTGGAGCAGTCACTGCCTACAGGAATGGAGCCCGATAGTCCCTTTGAAACGCAGGTCATCAAGGTGCTCCGCAACCATAATTGGGTCGTGCACCCCCAGGTCGGATGCTCGGGCTATCGCATAGATATGGGCATTGTTGATCCTCGGGCCCCAGGGCGGTACCTAGTCGGCATTGAATGCGACGGTCGGGCCTATCACTCCGGGGCGACGGCGCGCGATCGCGACCGCCTGCGGCAGGTGGTGCTTGAAGGTCTCGGATGGCGCCTTCATCGAATTTGGTCGACCGACTGGTGGCTGAACCAAGGAATTGAGGTGCAGAAACTACTCGCGCGCTTGGATAAGGAGTTGGAGACAGATCCAGACGAGCGCTTGTCCGTAGAAGTGCATCCCGCAGAGGTGACGGAATCCGAGGTTGCGACTGAGCCCGCTCCAGACAACGTCGCTGTGCCCGAGGTGCGGCCCGATGACAGTTCGGCTCTGCGTGAATACCAGGCGGTTACTCCGGCAGGAGGCAAACCGGACGACTTTTACGAGCTGGTCCATGGCCGCAAATTGACTGAACAGTTGATCGAGGTGATCGAGGGTGAAGGGCCAATCCACGAAAGCGTCCTGCATCGCAGGATTGCGAGAGCGTGGGGGCTAGAGCGCACCGGCACTCGTATTGTTAACCGACTTCGAATCCTGACGCCTCGTGAGCTAGGCAGAACGACGGAGGGCGATGCGACTTTCTACTGGCCATCGAACTTGAATCCTGCCGAATGGACGGTATTTCGCGAGGCGTCGACTGAAGAGGCTTCTCGCAGGAAGGTCGATGATGTTTGTCTGGAGGAACTGGCGAATGGAGTGCTGCACGTCCTCGGGCAGATGGGCAGTGCGCCGAACACAGACGTTGCCAAGTCTGTGTGCCGACTAATTGGTATGGCACGCACGCCTGCAGATGCAGAAGCAAGGGTTGGGCTTGCGATATCGCGTCTCGTCGAAAACGGGCGCGTCGCAACGAGCGGGAGCCTGCTACGACTTCGCTGATCCTGCACCGGGCAGTCTCCTTGGTCGTGCGCGGCCCGGTCCCAGGAGTGGCTCGACTTAACGCCGATCGCGTCAGTCAGCGTTCGGCAAGGAACGACAAGCGCTCACGTCACCGGGGCATTAGCATATCCATAACGGCACTATAGGGTGGATCTTGAGGAAATTACTGGACTTCAGATGCTCTATCGCTTAATCGCACACGTTGAGACGGAGGCGGCGCCGGCCACCTCTGGTTTCGGATGCGCATCCTTCCGAACGCACGAATCCATCGTCAGCCCAAAGCTAAAAGTATCAGTTCCCCGCTGGGAAATTGCGCACAGAATGCTGTTTAAATGCACAGTATTTAGAGTAGAGTCGCCAGTGTTAATCAGCGTTCACCGTGAGCATGGTGAACGATAGCGAAGCGTCGCCTTCGGGCTGTTCCCATGCACGCCATGACCCAGCTATTGCAGTCGGTTCAGTATTCGCGAGCCGAATGCGCCAACGTAAAAGGCCCGTGCACCCTAGGCATAAATGCAAAAAAGCCCCTCAGACTCTCGTCCCGAGGGGCGCTTCGTTTCCAGCGGCTCGTTTTAGAGAGCTGCGTCCTTCAGCTTCTTCAGCGGACGCACTTTCAAACGCACCGAAGCGGGTTTTGCGGCAAACCATTTTTCCTCACCCGTGAACGGGTCCTTGCCGAAGCGCTTCTTCTTTGCCGGCACGTACTGAGCTACAACCTTCAGCAGACCTAGCAGCGTGAACTCCTTCGCACTTTTTTGTGGACCAACGCGAGCAATGTTTCTTCCAGTGCGGCCATCAATGCCTTCGCAGCTTTCGGCTCGACGCCGGCGCGCTCCGCAAGATGGGTGAAGAGCGAAGCCTTCGTGAACGAATCCTTGATAGGCTCCAGATTCAACTTGCATGGTTACGGGCTAACCACGAAGATGGTCATTGAGGCGCCCACGTGGCATAGTGCGAGCAATTCGACGGGAGAGATAAAAGTGGCAACTCTGGAATCCTTACAATTAAAATTAGAAAGCTTGAACAGCAGGCTGAGGCGCTAATTGCGAAACAGTCGTCAGCCGTCATCGAGAAAATTCGAGAGTTGATGTCAACGCATGGTCTGACGATTGCCGACGTTGATGCGCATGGTGGTGGCAAGCGGCGGGCTAAGAAATCCGCGGGGAAATCGGCCAAGCCGGTTACGTCTGCTGCCAGATATCGCGACCCCAAGACGGGCGCGACGTGGTCCGGACACGGCCGAGCACCCGCCTGGATTGCGAGCGCGAAAAATCGCGATAAATTCTTGGTCGATGGACGTGCGGTGGCCGCGAATGTGGCATCTGCTAGCAAGACGAAGGCTGCGGGCAAATATGTCCGCGGGCCGCAGCCGGCGATGTACCGGCATCCGAAATCAGGCGCAACGTGGAGCGGGCGAGGACGTGCACCGGTCTGGATCGCTGAAGCCAAAGACCGGAATAAGTTCCTGATTTCGGAAGCCGTTGAAGCGAATGTTGCGACGACAGAGCCAGCGAGCAACGCAAAAACTGTCAGCAAGAAGGCGTCGAAGGTTGTCAAAGCAACTACAGCCAAAAGCGAGTCGAAAGGTTTCCTGGCCGCAAAGTATCTTGACCCCAAGACGGGCGCAACATGGAGCGGCCGTGGTCGCGCGCCGGCGTGGATTGCTGGTGCTAAGAATCGCTCGAAGTTTTTGATTGATGCGCCGGCCGCTGTTTTCGCAGCGCCAGCGACGACGAGCGAGCCGAAGATGGCCGACAAGAGATCGGCTACCAAGAAGAACGTTGCAAAGAACGCTGTCGCTGGGAAGGTGACGATCCACGATGCCACGGTAACGAAATGGGCTGTTAGCAGTAAGAAAGCGACGGCGCAGAAAGCACTCGCAGCAGGAAAGAAAGTCGCCGCGAAAAAGTCGGCCACCTTGAGGGTGAAAGAGCCAGTTGTCAGGAAGCTCGCTGCCAAAAAGACGCCAGCGGTCGAGGCGGTTACGACGAGCGCCGAAGCCACAGCGGCGCCGGAAGCAGCGGCGGAATTGAAAGCATAAATGGGACCACAAGGCTGCGCCGTTTTTTTGGAGGCCCGCCAACGCTTCATGGTGCGTTCATGCTCGCGTCGTAGTCCTAGCCGAGTTAAGCCAATAGCCGTTCCAAGGAGAAACGGATGACTGGAGTGGGTCGTGACGTCCCTTACAGATTGATATCCGCTGGTCTCGTCTAAATTTCAGGCGCTTAGCGCCTGTTTGAACGATTGCGCGTCAGCCCGCCGACCAACTGTGGACTCCGTTCGCTGCTCGAGCGACGCCTTGCGCTTTTCTTCAGCGTTCGCGATGAAGTCGGACAGTTCACGCTCCATGGCTGAATCTTTGGCGCCCGGCTTCCACGCCGCGGCTCCGTGCCGCTGGCGCGTGGTCCGAGCAAGTGCTAACGCTGCCATCGCAGCCTTCGCACATTCGTATTCAACCTGGCCATAGAGGTCGATCGGCTCGCCGAATTCTCGGAACGCCTCCACATACTCCCGAGCGGCGTGCACCGTTGCCGGGTACTCGCGTAACTCGGAGATAACTTTGCGGCTCAGGACGTGCCACTGAAGCTTGTCCGGATAGGTACAGGCGGGGATGGAGACGCGCTTGCTCGTTTCGCGGCTCATAGGGCCCGCGGGCTCCGCTGCGGCCCAAGCGGCCTTATGCATCATTGTCCGACAGCTTCGAGCGTAGCTTTCCAGCGATAACGCAAGTTCCAGTGCAGTGTCGCGTCGCTGACGCTTACGCTCCCTGGCATCCCTTGCTGAGATCCACGCGAGCGTTATCACAGAGCCGACTGCCCCTGACGCCAGCGCCAGAATCATCGGAGTGTTCCAGTCAAGTCGCTGGAGATATTCAAGCCATTCCTGCCTCATGCGATGCGCCTCGGATAAAGAGGTGCAGGAAGTATAAGCAATCGTTTGCGGAGTATTCAGAGCAAAAAATGCGGTGTGTGTTTTCGCCACAATCGCTTCGATGGGGCGGTGCGCTTCTTGACAGACCGTGCCGAACCAGGGCCACTCATCGGCCCGGCACCGCGAGCGGGAGTGTCAAAAGTTTCAGCCCGGTTCGCTTCTTAAGCGGATGGGGCCTGCCGGTCGAGGCAAGCACCGTTCGATCGCTAGGGGATCGGCAAGGTTCGGCCATGAAGGGACGGATCGCAGATAGCGTCATTGCAACGGCCGGTCTCCGTCAAAAGGTGACTTCCGCATATTTCATCTACCCCTCTAAATCAACCGCGTTGAGGCAGATCCAGCTCTCGAGTACGACGACTGAGTGGATCCGTCCATCGATCTTCAAACAATACGTTCCGTCACGCGAGTGAGCCGCAATAGGATCCGGGCGACTTTCACGTTCGGCATTGGACGCGATGCATGTAGAATCTGTGCACAGAATATGTCCGATAGACGATACGACGAGCCGTTACTGATGACAAATCTCAGATCTAATGCACTCGGCGATACGACGGCCGAGAATGATAAAAAAATGCTAAGTGAAGCATTCGTGCACACTGCCGACTTTCGCACCCTGATCGAGACCGACGAACGTACCGTTGTCGTTGGAAGGCGAGGCACCGGTAAAAGCGCCCTCTATCTTCAACTGCAGAAATATTGGGAAAACGACAAGAAAATCGTTACCCTTTGTTTCTCACCCGAAGATACCGAAGTCATTGGATTTCGGTCACTTCTAAAGCCATTTTCGAATTCGTTTAATTTGGCGCGCGCATCCACTAGATTGCTCTGGCGATACGCCATGCTTATGGAGATCGCCGCTTATATACGCGGCAATTACAAGCTGTCTCACTTGGTCGAAGATGATGATATTCTTCGCGAACACTTGCAGCGTTGGAGCGGCGTAAAAGGAAGTCTTCTTACCAAGTGTAGGCACATCGCCAAGACCTTTTTGTCAAGTGAGTCGCCCGAAGAGGCAGTTGGCGACTTGCCGGCAAACCTTGATTTAAGTCACATCGAAAGTAAGGTTCTTTCGCTTACAGCCCTTTCTGATCGACGCTTTATAATATTAATGGACCGGTTGGATGAAGGATATGAGCCGGATGACATCGGAATTGGAATTATAACAGGCTTGGTGTACGCTTCGATTGAATTAAACAAGCGCGCTGAAAAGATTCGGCCAATTATCTTTCTACGCGATAACATCTATCGCGCGGTCGCCAAAGAAGACCCGGATTATTCTCGCAATGTTGAGGGTCAGGAAATTCGTTTGCATTGGGATTGGGCTCAGCTATTGTTGCTTGCCGCATCCAGAATGCGCGTTTGCTTTAAACTCGATCAAGAGAAGGACCAACGGATTTGGGATCGCTGCACTGCGGGCGACTTGCAAGGCCGCGATGGATTCAGGCAATGCCTGCAGTTCACGCTATATCGCCCGCGCGACCTTCTTTCATTATTAAATGAGGCTTTCTACTGCGCCTCTCGCAATAATCGGTCGACCGCAATATTTTCGGATTTAGAGTTTGCGGCTAGGTCTATTTCAGTCGCTCGTCTAGAAGATTTGTGGAAGGAATATCAAAAGGTCTTTCCGTCAATACAGGCAATGTCTAACGCATTCGCTGATGGCGAGCCGGAATTCGACGCCCATACCGCAGCTGCTCTTCTATCGAATGCCATAGAAAAACTCGGCGAAAATGAATCTCAGGCTGTAGTCAGGGACGTTAGGCTTCTTGAGCCGAGCGGAGTCCTTCAGGGGTTATATAGCGTTGGGTTCCTCGGTATGCACGAGTCTACGACTGGCGCTTTCACCTTTTGCCACGATGGACGAACTCCCGATGTTGCGTTTGGCGATAAATCGAGACTTCTAATTCACCCATGCTACTGGCTAGGTTTAAATTTAAGCAGAAATGCATTAAAGCCAGAAGAGGCAGAGGAGATAACTGATGAGTATGACATTAAAGTTCAATCAATCACGCCGGAAATACGAAACACAAGAATCGGCCAGACAATTACCCAGTTGGATAAAATCCCACTCGGACAAGAAGGGCAAAGCGATTTTGAGCATTGGTGCCTTGATGCGCTGCGAATTGCTTTCGCAGCGCATCTCACTAATATTCAATCGCACCCTAATGGCGCTGCAGTGCAAAGACGGGACATTGTTGGGCGCAATCGGGAAGAATCTGAGTTTTGGCGTCGAGTAAGAACCGACTATAAAGTACGTCAAGTAATATTTGAGGTGAAGAACTATGCTGAGCCGGGAGCAACCGAATATCGCCAGCTTCAATCATATTTGACGGGGACGTATGGAGCGCTAGGATTCATGATTACACGAGATGTCGACGAGAATTTGCATAGCGGCAAGGATTTAGACTGGATCAAGGAAATGCATCAGTCTCACGGGGTGGTGCTTATGAAGTTGCCTGCTAAATATATTTGTAAATTGTTGCTGAAGCTGCGGAGCCCCGATAAGCACGATGTGGTGGATCATCAAATCAACACGCTCCTTGACGTATATGAGAGAAATTATCTCGGCATAAAAACGACTCGACAGAAAAAGCGGTGATATGGAGCCGCCATTGCGGCCTCGGCGCGCCGGGGATTCAAAAATCACTTGGAAAGGGGCCGTCGAAAGCGAACGACTGGTAAGGCCGACAAGCTTGTCGACGTTTACTCGGGTCGTCAGATCCCCGCCCGACAAGAGCCATTAGACTCCCGGTATTTCGACTGTCGGCTTCGGGTCGACTGCTGCCCGATACGGACCGATCAAAGGAGGCCCACACCGCCCGGGCGATGTCGGACCGGAGTCGGCCACTTTGAGACGTTCGACAGCACCGGATAGATGGTTGACAATCGGCGCGTAGGTGCCCCGATATAACGGGCGCAATAAACAGGACTCTGTCGCATGGACAAGAATGTAGATGAGTTAATCGCTGAGTTGGCCGAGCGAGGTGTACATCTACCGAAAGGTAACGTCGGAATCGGCGGTTTCGGAGATTCAGAGGCGCTTTCAGAATCGCTGATCACCCTCATTCTGACTGGCGTAAAGCGCGGTACTTGCAGCTTGGTTTGGTCTTGGGGTTTCGACGGTGCGACACTTCCTGAGGTCGGGGATATGGAGATCGTGCTTGACTGGCATGGTCGGCCAACGTTTGTTCGACGAGCCACGGAGGTGGAAATCGTGCCGTTTGACGCTGTGACCGCCGATTTCGCAGCTAGCGAAGGCGAAGGTGACCACTCGTTATCGCATTGGCAAACAGAGCACTGGAGATTCTTCACCGACGAGTGCAAGCGAATTGGCCGGACGGTTGATAAATCGATGCCTCTCGTGTGTGAGAGATTCGAGGTCCTTTACACTTTCGCTTGAATACGCGATCCGAACGACCGCTGCCCTCGGTACCAAGCATCAAGCCCGGGACGCGTGCCGCCACTCGAAGCATGTTCCGCGTATGCCTGCAGGGCCATCACCGGCCACGAGCGGACAGTCGACCGCGCCGTCCGGCATGTTGGCAATCCCTAAAACTGCTCGTCCAGTTCTGGCCCAAGTCCCCAGCAATGGTTCTAATCTGACCATTCGCAACAAACTCGCCTTTGCCTGCTAAGCTTGGCATTCCAGATCTGACGCTTCCTATCGGTGACGAGGCATGCGAGAGCCAGAGTTTCATTCCAGCTGGGTTACTGCTTCTGGAACCGAGAGGGGAAGTGGTAATTTAACCGGACGCTTCCCTTTTTGGAGCTTCACGAAGACGATTATTGCCGTCTGCACTCTCAAGCTGTGCGAGGATGGAGTACTCGATCTGGATGGCCGCCTTGATGGTGTCAGCTACACGCTACGGCAGTTGCTGGCCCACACGTCGGGGCTCGCGGATTACGGATCGATCCCTGACTATCATCGAGCCGTTGCTGCCGAGGAAGAGCCTTGGCCGCGCGACATACTGCTTAAAGCGGTGTTGGCGAAAGGTCCGCTCTTTGCGCCCGGGGAGGGGTGGTCTTACTCCAACGTGGGATACATGCTCGCACGTGAACAGATCGAGATGGTTTCGGGGCTAGGTTTTGCCCATCTTGTCGATGACATCATCTGTCGGCCTCTCGGCCTCGCCAGCATTGAATTGGCGACGACACACGATCAGTTTTCACGACTCTACTGGAAAGCTGCTGAACGCTACCACCCAGGATGGGTCTATCACGGATGCTTGACGGGAACCGTAGTTGATGCCGCGAGAGTCTTGCACGGGCTATTTTCCGGAAGACTCCTTTGCGCGGCCATGCTGAAGGAAATGCTTGCCCGTCGTCCACTGGGCGGGAAGATTCCTGGCCGACCATGGACAGATTGCGGTTATGGCCTCGGTCTCATGAACGGCCGCATGGGCAGGAGTGGACGTGCCATCGGGCACTCGGGGGGCGGCCCGTTTAGCGTGAATGCGATCTACCACTTTCCTGATCGTGACGACCCCGTCACTGTGGCGTGCTTTACTGACGGTAAGGATGAGGGGCAGGCTGAGTTTTTCGCTGCTGGATTGGCTCACGTGGCGTGACAGCCCCGAGACGGATGGACCGTGCGACGATCCTGCGCGTTATTTGCGCTGGTCTGTGGCTTTCCCACTGACTTTCCCCGCTTGGGAGCGACATCAAAAGCGACCGGTAACCTTCGCGATGAACTGATTGACCGTTATCTAGAAAGTTGACCGTCCCTTGTGGGTCGACAAGAGGCGGTCATGCCTGCCCGACAGCGGCTGTTCATGATCCTGGCGATGAGCATATCAGGAAGGGATGGCCCCGTTATAGATGCGAATTATGATCGTGCTATTAAGATAAGTATTCTTATCACAACAGCTTCATTGTTATGCCAAACTGGTGCCTATGAAAACGCGCCTGACCCCGACCCCTTCACCCGAACCGCGCCCCGTGGATTTCCCCGACGCCAATGAACTGGCGATGCTGCGCGCCTGGTACGCCGGCATGCCGGTCCGCAAGGCCGTGGAACGCTACCTGTCGGACCGTATTGGGGCAGGGCAGTCGGTCCGCGGCGTCCTCGGCGGAATTCGCCGACGGCTGGCGAAGGTTGCGCGGCAGGTTGGGCAGCCGGATCTCGCCGCCATTCTTGGGCTCCCTGACGGTGAGCGTTTGCGGGAGGCGAAGACGACCGTAGAGGCGATCGAACTCTTCCGGTATGCGCATGCCGACTCGGCAGATCAGTAAAGACCTCGGCACCTGGCTGTCGCCGCGCGCGGTCACCGGCTTGTCTGCGCATAGCATTTCAACACCGAGAGACTGGCCCGTCCAGATTCGGCGCGGGCACTAGCGGTGGAACGCATTCCCGACCTCGAGACAGCCGGTGCACGGCTGTCCTGCAGTACGCTACTGATTCAATGCCCATCCAAAGTCCGAGGAGGACCGCATTCGGTCGTCTCCGGCGAACGCGGTGGTTGAGGCATGTTTCCATCTGGAAGGCGAAGTGAACGTGTCGACGAACGAGTTATCGCTCGACTCGCTCGCGAAGGTAACAGCTAGTGCGTCAGGTTCGGGCTAACGGCTCACTCTTATGGTTCAAAGCAAAGTCTGAATAATGCAACTAACTGTCTGTGTCTGCTCGATGCTTATCAAACCGAAAACCAAGTCTATAAAGACCGGGCTATGCAAGCATGACAGTCACGTCGCCGCGGCCGTTAGAACGACGCGCCGCGGCGCCACGCGAACCGCACCGACTTTCTGGCGCGCGCGTTCATGCATGAGTCGCGGAACGATGACTGCATGGGCTAGGGTAAGGAGTGCGGTTTCTACCGGACGAGTGCCTGCCATCGCCCAGAGTCCGGATCGGACGGCGGGCAAGCGGCGCTCATCGCCGGAAAACAACGCGGCTTCGACGCGTGCTGCATTTGCCGACGCTCGAATAGCTTCGTTGGCGCCCACGCAGTTCCAGCAGAATGATCCCAACGCGTTCGACGAGGACTTGACCAGGTGGATGATCATGCCGGCACCGTCGCCGTCCCGCTGCCGGGCGATCTCCCAGGAGAGCAATCCGTCGAGTGTCGGCAGATTCGGAATCCACGTATTGACCTCGGATTCGACAAAACCCCACAACCGCAGGCCGATGCGCAACGCGGCGCCGTCGGCGCGCACCGGCTGACTGCCGCGACGTGCCGCGATTTCAAGTGCGTTTGAATTGAGATTTCGCATACTGTCGCTCTCCTTGCTGTTCAGTAGATTGATAGTGTGGCGGCCCATGGAGTCAAATCGTGTCCGATAGATCCGCAATGTCTTGCATGCCTGCAAAAAGCGGTCGATCGCCGTCGCGTTTTGAACCTGATCGATCGCTTCTGAGGGACGCGCTGTCACCAAGCGCCTGATGGACGTTTGCTCGCACGGTATTCGGTGGGGGTTACCGCCAGGTGCTTGCGAAAAAGCTTCGCTAGTTGCCCACCGCTGCCTACGCCGCAACGACGGGCAATCTTGTCGACCGGAAGCGTCGTCTCGATAAGGAGTCGGCAACTCCTATCAAGCCGGACATACGCCAGATAATCCGACGGCGTCACGCCCATTTCCGCCTTGAAGCGTCGCAGGAAATTACGCTCGCTCATGGCCGCGAGTTGCGCGGCTTCGTCAATGGCAACCGGCCGGCCGCTGTTTGCCTCGAGCCAGTGCGCGGAGTCCCGGATTCGTTCGCTGACGGATGGCGAGGCCGTTCTACGCAGGGTCGATGTGAAGTGCGTCGTTGCGGGCGGCGCGACGCACTCGGCGGTTTTACGCGCGATCTCCGCGCCGAGATCATCCTGGATGACACTCAACGCGGTCTGAAGTGGGTTCGATACGTCAAGTGACGCTTGCGGCTCGAGGCCTGGGCGACGGCTGCCGTATGGCATGGACCCGTCGTCGCGTCCGCTATTGGATGGATGGGCAAACCCGGCTGCTTCGAGCAGGAACCGCCCCTCCGCGATAGGGAGCACCAATTCGCTGCGGCAATACGCGCGGCGCAGCCACGTCAGCAACCGCTCATCGCCAGTCGCTTTATGTACCCCTTCGCCGCCTGCAATGAACAGCGCATCGAAGTTGTCTGCATGGCGGTGCGCCTCCACACTGTCAGTCCAGACAAACACGAGCGACGAACTGGCGATGCGGCCGCCGGTCGTTGATAACAGCCGTACGTCATAGCGTGTGACACTGTGTGGCACGCTGTCAGCAAGGGTATTCGCCGAATGAAATGCTTCGACGATAGACGCCGCCTCGGGGAGCGCAAAGCCGTTGAACAAGGCAATGCCAATGTGCTTCACTGTGTTTGTATCGAGCAGTTTCGTGTCCTTTCAAAGCGGAGTTATCTTGAACACCGGCGTGGTTCGACGTCGGCACGGCGAGAAGATAGCGGCGCTTTCGGACAACAGCTGTCCCATGCATTTTTTGGCGGCACGCCGTCGTATCGAGACATTGATTGTCCCAATGGCGCGCTAGCATGACGGCCAATGGCACTGGTGTCGCGTTGACCGGAACCTGGGCGCGAATACCGGATGGGACGGTATTCGTCATTCAAAGACTTGGAGGGAACCTCAATGCAGGACGTGCGCGTGCAGCAAGCCGTCGCGTGGCTACGCGACGCAGATGGTCTGCTCGTCACGGCGGGTGCGGGGATGGGCGTCGACTCGGGCTTGCCGGATTTTCGCGGCAATGCGGGATTGTGGCGTGCTTACCCGGCGCTTGCCGAGGCAAAGCGGGATTTTCAGTCCATTGCGAACCCACGCGCCTTCGAAGACGAGCCGGAGCTCGCGTGGGGCTTCTACGGACACCGCCTGCAACTTTATCGCGAGACCGAACCGCATCCAGGCTTTGCGATTCTTAAACGTTGGGGCGAGCGCGCGGAGCGCGGTGCGTTTGTCTTCACGAGCAACGTGGACGGACACTTCCAACGGGCGGCTTTCGCAGAGGGCCGGACCGAGGAGCATCACGGCTCGATTCATTACTTGCAGTGCACCGAACCTTGTTCGTCGCGTATTGATTCGGCGGCGGACTTCGTGTCGCAGGTAGACGAGCGCGCATGCCGCCACACCGGTCCGTTGCCGCGGTGCAAACACTGCGGCGCGGTGTCGAGGCCGAATATCCTGATGTTTTGGGACTCGGCGTGGCTGTCGTCCCGTGCTGACGCGCAGGCGGCGCGCCGTGCCCGGTGGCTTGCGTCGGTCAAGCGCCTCGTTGTTCTGGAGGTGGGCGCGGGCACGGCACTGCCTACGGTTCGGCGCTTCAGCGAGCGGCACGGCCCTCGCGTCATTCGCATCAATGCCCGCGAGCCGCTGATCGATCCTGCAATCGGGATCGGTTTGGAAGGGCGCGCGCTAGACGTATTGACGCTGATAGACGCGGCACTAGGCGTATAGCGATAAGGATCAGCCGCTAGCCGATCGCACAACGCATCGGGACATGCTGTGTTTCGAGGCTCTGCCTAAAGAAGTCACCTCTGACGCCGATATAAGGCTGTCGCGGCGCAATGTAAGGACCGCAAGATCCGCTCGCCATGCGACGTATTTGATCAGAGAGGCACCAACCAGATGAACCAGAAACAATTTCTAGACGACCCTGAGGTCGCTGAATTCGTCACGTGGCTCGCCGGCTTTGCAGGCCGCGTGCCGATCGAGTTGGACATCGGCAGTTCGGCGCGCGTGCCCCAGGGCGTTGTCAAGACCGTGCACGGCTTTGACGGCGTCATCGACACCTATGTCTGGCGCGCTGACTGGACCGATGATAGGGGATCGTCAGTGAAATCGCTGTGTTGGGATAGCACGGCGCGCAGCCTCAAGCGTCTCGCAGAGACATTGAGGGCGGCGCTGGCAAGCGAGTCGGACGAGGCCTCGATGCGAGCGTGCCACGCGATCCTTGAGTGGGGCGGCGAGCGGAATATCAGCGTCGGTGCGCGGCCATTCCTTGAGGCAAAACGCGCGAGCGGACAACTCGTCACCTATCTCAAGGCAGCGCGTGAGGCGTTTCGCCTGAGCAGCGGGCGTCTCGACCAACTTGGTGCGATCGAAGACGTCAACTCGATGCTGACCAAGGTCTATGCATTGGCATCGGATGATGGGCTGCCGATTTACGACTCGCGCGTGGCGGCCGCAATGGCCTCTCTCGTCGAACTATTCCGCATCAAAACTCGGCGTGCATGGCGGCAGGTTCCGGCTCGGCTTCTGTTCCCGACCATGGACGCCTCCGCGCGCCGTAAATTGATCGGCCTGCATACCGGGGCGCTGATTTCCAAAGGTGCCTTGATGCACTACACCCAGCCCGACATGCCGGCCCGTTGGGCATCGGCCAAGCTACGGCTTGGCTGGATCGCGGAAGACCTGCTCAGACAGGCTCCGCAATTGTTGAGCGCACAACCACACTCGCGCCTCCATGCATTTGAAGCGTCGCTATTCATGATCGGCTATGACGTGCGATGCCTCGCCGGCAATCTGAACGGCACGCAAACCATTGACGCCAAATAAGAAATCCAATCTTTGGTGCATCCGCTTAAGATTCGCCGCGCGTCGCCGTTAACCAGGATGTCATGCAGCCTACAACTCATCGAACGTTCTCCCGCATGGATATTCTTGATAGCAAGATCATTAGCGTATTGCCCAATGCCGGGTCGAGCAATCAGTATCTCAGCACGCCGGCGGTCCACAAAAGGCTGGAGATCATCGAGTCTGACGCGCCCGTTATCAAAACGGTGCAACGGCGTCTGGAGAGGCTGCAGCTCGAGGGCATCGTCGACATGGAGAAACGCGGCGCGGCCTGGTACTGGCGCAAAGGCGCCGGCGCGGGCGGCATGGCGGGGAAATCCGGCGCGATCATGACGCGAGAGGAGGCGCTGGCCCTGCATATGCTGCGTAGCTTCACGTCGCGGCAGATCCCGACCCTCGTCGCCGAAGCGCTGGCCGACCTGTTCGAGGTCGCGGACAAGCGTCTCGAAGCGGCGGTGACGGAGGACGAGCGCCGTTACAGACGATGGGCGGACAAAGTCGCGGTGGAGAACAGCGGGTTCGCGCTGCGCTACCCGCAGATCGATGCCGAGATCTTCGCCATCGTTTCCCAGGCACTCTTTCACGAACGCAAGCTGGAAATCGTCTACCGCCCGCGCTCCAATGTGACGAATGACAAGTGCAAGGTCATCTTGCCGCTCGGCCTCGTCGAGGTAGGCGGACTTGTCTACCTGATCGGCGGCACTGAAGGCCGTCCGAATCCAACGATGTACCGGCTGGACCGTCTGGACAGCGCGAAGATGATGCTGGAGTCATTTTCGTACCCCCGCGCCTTTAGGCTGGACGACTATGTGAAGCAGCAGCGGCAGTTCGACTTCATGGTCGAAGGCGAAGTCACGCTCACGTTGCTGTTCCTGAATGGCGCCGGCAATCACCTTCTGGAGACGCCTTTCGCTGCGGATCAGGAGGCCCGGCAGACCGGCGATGGACTCGTCGAAGTGCAAGGCACCGCAGTGCTGAGCCAGCGCCTGCGCTGGTGGTTGCGTTCGTTTGGGCCGCACGTCGAAGTGATCGGGCCGCAGAACCTGCGCGCGGAGTTTGCGCAGGAAGCACGCGCGCTGGCGGAGCTCTACCCGCAGTAAGTCGATCCCGACGCGTCGGCCGATCCGATTTAAATTCGAGTGGGACTCGAAATGTCCCGTCCCGCCGTTATTCTCCGCGACAGATTAAAGAATTTTCAAAAGCAGTCGATATTGCAGCGTGAGTGGCATTTTTAATCTCCTATAAAGGCGGCACAAAATGGCAAACTACCTTGAACTCAAAGCGCAAGCCGAAGCGCTCGCTGCGCAAGCTGAAGAAGCGCGACTCGCGGAATTGCAGGCTGTGCTCGATGAGGTCCGTGCGCGCGTGATTGAATATGGGCTTACCGTCGAGCAGGTGTTTGGCGAACAGGCCTCTTCCGACGTGGAAGAAGAGGCTGCGGTCTCGCAAGAAAGTGCGCGAAATCCAGTGACAATTAAGACAGCGCTGAAACCCTCATCAGCATGGCCCTTTCCGACTGGGAGCCGTCCCTAGTCCAGCCAACTGTGCTTTAGCGCATTGTCGGGCTGGTGCTAGTGATGTTGATGGTGAGAATATGAAAAGATCCGCGCAGGAGAGAGCGCGTACGCCGGGGAAAAGAAAGACCACGTCCTCTACGAAGGATCTGTTCGAGGTGTTAGTCGCGGCGCCAATGAGTGCTGGCAAGTCCTCGTTCATCAACGCATTGATTGGCGATGAGCTATTGCACGTCGCCAATGAAGCTACGACCGCGTGTCTGACGCGGGTTGAGCACAGGAAAGGGGTCAAGTCTTTCAGAGGGGCCTGCTATCTCGACTCGGGTGCCGTATTGGCCACGCAACGCGATGCTTCCGCCGAACTGCTTCGCGACTGGAATTCGGATGGCCGTGTCAAGCGTATCGAGCTCAAGGGCAGCTTTAATGTTGCGCCGCGTCCGGCTTCCGGGCTCGTCGTTTATGACACGCCGGGACCGAATAACAGTCAGAACGAACGGCATGGCCAATTGATGCGGGAGGCCGTGCAGAACATCCCGTTCAAGGCGCTGTGTTATGTGCTGAACGCCGGTCAATTGGGCACCGTCGATGATCGCGCGTGCCTCGAGATGTTGCGTAACGGATTGGCAGACGATCCCGCGCACGAGATCTACTTCGTTTTGAATAAGATCGATTTGCTCGATCCGGAGAAGGGCGAAGATATCGGCGAACACGTCGAGCGCGTCCACCAGTATCTGAGCGACGCCGGTTTCCACGATCCCATTGTCATTCCCACTATCGCCGACGCGGCACTCTACGCGAGGAAAGCGTTGAATCGATTGAGCATGACGCGTCCCCAGCGCTCGAAGCTGCACCAAACACTGGATGAATTCAGCGACCGGAAGCGCGCGCTGATCCATGTCACGACCGCGCCCGCTGCCGTAAAAAAACGGCTGTTAAAAGAACTGGACGAACTGGAGCAACGCAGTGACGCGATTGCATCCAACGAGGCACTCGCAGAAGAGAACGAACTGAAGCAACTGATCACCTACAGCGGGCTCAGGACGGTAGAGCTGCTCATTCAACTTCAACGCCGTTTGGCCGAATAAAAATGAATAAGATCGAAATCATCCACAATCCGTTCATCGTCGATACCCAGTTTCTTGCCAATGGCCAACCTCCTGCGGAAGGTTGCAAGCTGTCGAGCTACAAGGAAATGCGCCTTCAGGTGTGGGTAGAGAAACTGTTCGACGAATTGAGTGTTCTGTTCAACGGCGACAAGCATTTCGACGTCACCTTCACAGGTGTGGAATCGGACTTTCTGGATGTGGTTGCAGCGGCTGACGTGGCCAATGCGGGTGGCATGCAGGTGACTGTGAGCTGGAATGAAATCGACTCCAGCGAGGTTCGTCTTGAAAGAATCCGCCGTCTGATGGACGAAGCCACCGAACACCCGGAGTTCAACCTTTTCATCTCCGAGAACGAAGAGGCGAAGCGATCGTTTGATGAAGCATTCAATAAGGATTTCGACGTCTACGTCGTCGCCACCATGTCGTCGGGGAAATCGACGCTGATCAACGCGATGCTCGGCCGCGATCTGCTCCCCGCTGCCAATGAGGCGACCACGGCGACGATCGCACGAATCACCGACAACGATTCGATGAAGCAGCGCTTCACGGCCCAACGCCTGGGCGCACAAGGGCAGGTGCTGGCGAGTTCCGAGAACGTCACGGCGGAAACGATCAAAGACTGGAATACCTCCGCGGATACCAAGCTCATCGATATTGAAGGCAATATCGAAGGCATCGAAGAGCGCACATACGTGCGGCTTGTGTTGACTGATACACCCGGCCCGAACAACAGCCAGGACGAAGAGCACCAACGCACCACGATGGGCTTTGTGCAGGATTCGCGGCGCAATCCGTTGATTCTGTACGTGCTCAATGCCAGCCAGCTCGGCACCAATGACGACAAGCATCTGCTCGGTCTGGTGGCTGAGACGATGCGCAAAGGCGGCAAGCAGAGCAAGGATCGCTTTATCTTCGTGATCAACAAGATGGATGTGTTCGATCCTGAGAACGGTGAAGACCCGGCATCGGTCCTGACGCGTGTCAGGCAGTATCTCGGTAGCAACGGGATTCAGAACCCGACGATCTACCCGATTTCGGCAAACCTGGCGAGACTGATTCGCAAGCCCAGCGATGGCCATACGCGTAAAGAACGTAACGACTACAAGAGCATGGCGGATCTGTTCAGCGAAGAGCCGCGCATGGACATGTTGCAGTACATGCCGTTTACGTCGCGGGTGAGACGCAATCTGGAAGAGAAGAATCTCTCCAGCCTGCTGCTGGGCAGTGGTTTGCCGGCTGTGGAAGCGATGATCGATGAGTACATCGACAAGTACAACTTTCCGCATCGCGTTAAGCGTGCTTACGATGCGCTGACCAAAGCGATTGAAGTGGGGCTCAACGAAACCGGGTTGATCGAGCAACTGGATCAGGATGAAGCGACGCTTCGCCGGGTCGAGGGGGAGATCGCCGTGTTGAAGGCGCGCCAGGAAAAGGGGTTTGAAACGGATGCCTACAGAGAGAAGGTTCAGGCGGAGGGCATGGAGCTACCCCCCGCTGTGGAGGCTGGCCTTGTTGAAATCGAGGGCAACGTTGCCGGAATGATCCGCGCGATGGAACGCGATTTCCAGCGTACGGCTTTGGTTACAGAAGCAGAAGCGATGGTCGAAAAGGCTGAAGAGACGCTGAGATTCGAGTACAAGAAGCTCATCAACGAATATGAGGCGCTGTTTGTATCCAGCCAGCATCTCATCGGCGAAGAACTTCAGAGGAATTACGAGCGATATATACAGGCACTGTTCGCGGGGACCCAGGACTTGAATTTACCGGTTCTCGAAGGCATCAGGAAAAAAATGGGTGACATTTCGCTGAATCTCACGCTTCAGCGCGACGATATTAAAGAGCGGCGCGTGGTCAAGTGGCAGCGAGAGGAGAGCGACAGTCGCTGGTACAACCCGTTTTCCTGGACAAGAAAGAAGACCGTGAACGTATACGGCGACGAGGAATACGTTGATCTCGGTGAGTTCTGGAAGGAGCGCTTGACCCAGGTTGAGACGGCCTTCACGGGCCTGATACGGGCGGCGCGCACCGAAATCGACAGCGGAAAAAATAAACTGACCAATCGCTTCGTCGAGTATATGAACAACGAGTTCGAACCAAAGTTCAATGAGTTGTTGGACTCGCTGAGAGGGAAGATAGCTGAGCGCAAGGAGCGGGAGCTTGCTCTCGAAGAGGCTAGGGTCCTACATGACTGGATCCGGAGTTTCAAGTCAAAACTTGATCAGACTTTGGCCGTTTGAACTCGGGGAACTCATGAGCACAATAGACACAACTATCGCAAAGGCCCGCCAGGAATTCCTCTTGGCGCTCGACGAAACGCAAGTCAGTGGTGAATTCTTGAGGCAGTTTCTAGCGCAGGCGGAAAACGCTACGCCCAAGCTGCTGGATTCCTATGCGGCGGACGAGATGCTCGCAGAAATCGACCCCGTGCAGTTCAAATGGGACGTCGGTTACTACAGCCGGCAGAAGCGTTGCGCGAAACAAAATTTCTCCAAAGAGCGTCTCGAACACCTGATCGCGGTTCGCGAGTATTTTCGGCAGGAAGGCTATAAAGGCTTCGTTCCGCCGTCTGTTAGCAGTGCGGCCTCTGGTGTGAGCGAGGGCCCTCAAGCAACGCGCTTTGAGGACACGCCTTCGTCCTATCAGCCCTCTAGCAATCTGAAGAAGTTCGTCGATGAAGGAGACTTGTTGACCGTTCAAACAGCGTTGCGACTCGAACTCAACAATAACCGGCTTAGCAGACAGGATCTTCAGAACGCGTCGGCTTGGACGAAAGGACAAGCACCAAACCTATTTGAGCCCTATGCGGAGAAAGCCTTCGCACGCGCGATCGACCCGGACCAGAGTCAGTGGCTACCGGCCTACTACGACAACCAGACCGTCTATCTGAAGACCAACTTTTCAGAGAAGCGTTTCCTCCACCTCGTGGAGGTCCGGGAGCACCTGCGTCAACTCGGCGTGGAAGGCTTCGCTCCCATCGCTACACCGAGCACACCGAGCCCCCAACCAGCCCCACGCCCGCGCGCGGTCTTGCCCACGGCGAATCAGCCACCATCCACGCCGAGCCCCGAATCAAATACGGCGCGCCCGGAACTCAATCCAATCTTCAAAATTGCCCTTCTATTCGGCGGCGCGCTCGCGGCGGTGGTGATCTATCTCTCGCTGGTGAAATAAGCTCAATGACTCTGACATCCGTACGCCAACCTGAGATCGAGATTCCCTCGATCAATCAGGACACCGCGGCCACGCTCGAAGCCGGGCGGTCCCTGATCAACCGCAGCTATCTGGCGGAGCTGGAGCATTATTCCGTTCATGCCTTCGCCGAAAAGGGCGTCCCACTCAACCGCGCCAGCGACGTGCGGATCTTCCGCATCGAGCGGATCGTCCAGGGCAACAAGCAGTCGGTGCTCGAAAGTACCACCGCGGCCTACACGGCATTGGGCGCTGCGGGCTATTCGGTGTTTCTGTTTCTGCGCTCGGATGGTGTCGAAACGGAGGTGTTCATCGGCGCGCGAGGTGAGCCAGGAAGAATGCTTGGGCAAAACGCCGGCGAACTCTTGCGTGAGACCTTCAAAGGTCATTTTTCGGGTAGTTCGCTACTCCCGCTCAATGTCCAGAAGGTCAACGCGTTACTCGAGAGCGTAGCGGCCGAAAAGGACAATACGGCTGCGAGCATCACCGCTGTCACGGGCGTGCCGGCACTGTCGACGGAAAATCGCGAACACTTCATGCAAGGGCTCGAACGCTTTATCGATGCCGCCGAAAGTCGCGTCTATCAAGCGATCATTCTGGCCGAGCCGGTTTCCTCGCAGAATCTCGACCTGATCCGCACCGGGTACGAGCAGGTAGCGACCCAGCTTTCGCCACTGTTGAAGCAGCAGGTGTCGTTTGGTGAGCAGGAAAGCGACAGTGTCGGTCAGAGTATCAGCGAGGGGTTGAGTCAGTCCCTGGGGCAAAGCCTTGGCCTGACGGAAACCAAAGGCACCTCCGAAACGATCGGCACGAGTACAATGGAGACTACCGGCACGTCGAGTTCACTGAGTTCGCAAACTGCGGCAGCCAAGGCCGCGTCGATCGGCGGCTCCGCGGCGAGCCTGGTGATTGGCGCGGCCGCGATCGCTTCGGGGCCTTTCGCACCGTTGGTGATGGTCGCGGGTGGTTTAGTTGCGACGGCGGTTACTACCGCATTCAATGAGCAGCAGACCACCGGCACGAGCCAATCCACGTCGAATGGCCGTAGCGAAAGCCACGGCACGTCGTGGAGCGAAGCGGCCTCCAGAACGACTTCGGACACCAGGACGACGAGTACGACAGACACCCGCTCGCTCAATAAGACCAACGGTTCGAGCCGGCAAATGTCGATCGAGGCGACCGACAAGACAATCGAGCGCCTGTTGTCGAAGATCGACCACCACCTCGAACGTATCGACGAGGCCAAGACATATGGTGGCTGGAATTCCGCAGCGTATTTTATCGGCGACAGCACCGCGTCTTCCGAATCTCTTGCCAGCATTTTTCTCGGGTTGATCCGCGGCAGCAAATCGAGTCACGAGGATTTTGCGCTCACGACCTGGCAATCAGGCCGCAAGAAATCAATCATCGATTGGCTGACCGCGTTGAGCCATCCACAACTACGGCCCAATTTCTCAAAGACGGTGCCGATCAGTTACCTGACGCCGGCCACGCTTGTGTCGGGTAAGGAACTGGCGATTCAATTGAGCCTGCCTCGCCGGTCGACTTCCACGGTCGCAGTGCTGGAAACGCAGGCGTTCGGACGCAAGGTGCAGCGACTCGACGGAACGTTCGCCGAAGCGGGTGCGGGAAAAACGCTCACGCTCGGCAACATTCGCCATCTCTGGGAAAACCTGCCACAAACTATTTCGCTGAATCTGAACCAGCTCTCGAGCCATGTGTTCGTGAGTGGCTCGACTGGCGCCGGGAAAAGCAACACGCTCTATGAAATGCTCAGCCAGATCGAAGCCGCGGGCGTGCCGTTTCTGGTAATCGAGCCGGCGAAGGGCGAGTACAAACACATTTTCGGCCAACGCCCTGACGTCAGCGTGTTCGGCACGCATCCGGCGCACAGCGAACTGCTGCGGATCAATCCTTTCAAGTTCCCCGTGGCCGTTCATGTGCTTGAGCACGTGGATCGGTTGGTGGAGATTTTCAATGTCTGCTGGCCGATGTACGCAGCGATGCCGGCGGTGCTCAAGGACGCCATTCTGCAGGCATACGAAGAGTGCGGATGGGATCTCGAATCGTCGGCAAACCGCCACAGCGATAGCCTCTTTCCGACGTTCGCCGATCTGCTCATTGCGCTTGAAAGCGTGATCACGGCATCTGCCTATTCGCAGGAACTCAAGGGTAACTATATCGGCTCACTGTCGACGCGGATCAAATCGTTGACCAACGGCTTGAACGGCCAGATCTTCGTCGCCGACGAGATCGACAGTGCCACCTTGTTCGACAGCAACGTGATCGTGGACCTGAGCCGCGTTGGTTCATCGGAAACCAAGGCCCTGATTATGGGCATTCTGGTGATGCGCCTGAGCGAATACCGGATGGCTAACGGCGGCATGAACCAGCAGCTCCGCCATGTCACCGTTCTCGAGGAAGCGCACAACATACTCAAGCGTAGCGCAGGCGAGGGGAGTACCGAAGGGTCGAGCGTGATCGGCAAATCCGTTGAGATGCTGACCAACGCGATTGCCGAGATGCGGACGTATGGTGAAGGTTTCATCATTGCGGATCAATCGCCGCACGCAGTGGATATTGCCGCGATCCGCAACACCAATACGAAAATCATCATGCGCCTGCCGGATGAAATGGACCGGCGCCTGATCGGCAAATCAGTTGCGCTGCGCGATGACCAGCTTGAAGAGATCGCGAGACTGCCGAAAGGCGTCGCCATCGTCTACCAGAACGACTGGCTGGAGCCGGTGCTTTGTCAGGTCAAAAAATTCGCGGGCCGTGAGACGCCTTACGCCTACCACCCGGCGGACAAAGCGACTTCAAGCCGAAGCGCGTTCAACGAACAGGTGCTCAAGCTGCTACTGGCGACGCGTATTCGTAGCGCTGACGCTGCCGATCTGAACCTGATCGAAGCGGGCGTGCGCAGCTTGCCTTTGCTTACGCGAAGCAAGATACCCCTCTATCAGGCCCTCAATGAGTCGAAGCGTGAGCAGCCGCTTACGCTGTGGAAACCGGAGCGCTTTGGATTCACCGCGGCGCTGATCGTGGATGTTCTGGGTTGCCGATCTGGCGTCCAACAGGCCATTCAGGCAGCGCCTCACGTCAACGTACTAGGTGGCTTCAACGTACTACGTGACCTGCTGGGCGCGTTGCTGTCCCCGCTCGCCGACGGTCTGACAGGTGAGCTGGCCTTTGCCGCCCAGCAGTGTCTGATGAAGGATTACAGCATGCAGAAAGGAAGCCATCTTGAGATCTATGCCGGTTGGCGAGCTAGTGTTGAAAAAGGGAGTGTCCTGTGAATTTAGAAACCTTCGCGCTTGAGCAGACCGACGCCTCCAACAAGTTGGTGGAGCTGGCTCGCGAGATGCCCGACTTGTGCCTGGATGTCGTCGAGCTCGACAAACCTCTTTTCCTGACCCAGGAAAACCGTCTTGAGCTCCCGTCGCTGAGCGGCGAAACTCGTGAGAAACTGAAGGGGGATGGCTTTCCGGAGAGCGTCCTGGACGTGATTGGCAGTGAGGCCGAAGGCCAGATCTACGACAATGCCAATCTCGAGGCAACGAAAGTCAATGACAAGGATGCATTGATTCGTACGGACATCGACTACGATAAGGTGGACCTCTTCGGCAAGACCAACCTTGAACGGATGAAGGCTGGCCGCGCGCCGCTCGATGCCAATGGCCGGCCGATTGAATTGCACCATATCGGCCAGAAGCAGGACTCGCCCCTTGCCGAACTTACCTGCGCGGAACACCGCGGGAAAGGCAACGATAACGTTCTGCACAACAAGCTGAAGGAGTCGGAAATCAATCGGGAGGATTTCGGCAAGGAGCGGGAAGAGTACTGGAAGGCCAGGGCCGCACAGATCGAGTCACAAAGCTAACTTTGAGTTCATTATGCAAAATGTCAAACAACTGGTTGAACGCCATCAGGCCAATACCCGTCCGGCAGACCCGGCAAGCATCCAGGCGCTAGAGCAGAAGCTGCCATTTTCTTTATCGAGCGAATACAAGTCCTTCCTCTCGGACTTCGGCGTGATTGTATTCGGCGCCTACGAGACCTACGGCCTCGGCGTCCCGGCAGACCACTACCTCAATGTGCTCAATGCGTACAACGACCTGAGCCGCGATGCCAGCTATCCGGCGAATGCGGTGCCGCTGCTGGAGATTGGCGACGGTCAGTACTATCTATACGACGACAAGGCGCAGCGGATCGTACTGTGGGCCACGCCGAATGGTGGTGTCGTCCGTGTGCTGGATGAAGGCCTGGAAGCGTTTCTGTCGCAGAAGATTTTCGGCGAATAGTTCTGATGAAAACGTGTCCGGCCAGCGAGAGGTATGGGCACATTCTGCCGGGACACGATTTGTCTCTTTGCAGGATTAGCATGAGTGCCCCTTCTTTTATGGCCGGTCGCTGCTGATATGCCAACTGTACTCGAACATATAGATGCTATCGCTCGCCAGAAACAGGGAGACGTGCTGTACCTGACGTTCTTCGACGACCCGCAGGGCAAGCGAAGCGTATGGTCTGAGAATGAAACGCGCGCACAGGTTATCCAGTGGCTCGACGCACACGATATCGGGTGGCGCGAATGCGGCGAAATAGCTAATCCGAATGTAATGCGCGGCTATCGCGGGAGCATATATGTGGACGTTTGCTACGACGCCGGCGATCCGGTCTATCAGCAGTTGGCTGCGTTTCTCGAGCTGCCCGACGGCACGGTGCGTTTGCCGAACATGCGTTTCTGGGCGCTTTCGCTGGATGTTGCCAAGACGAACGCGCATCACGACGAACCGGGTTTCTGGGAACGGTGGGCCGAAGACTTCTAACGTTGTGTGCCGGTGGTGTGCGGGTAGGTTGACCCTACCCACGTCCATGCGGACAAGGCAAGCAACGTTTCTCCCGGGTTTTCCGGACATCTGGACGCATCTGGTTCTCCACCAACAAGAAGACGTCTTTAGACGTTTACCCATTTCCTGCCACACATTTGACGGCTCTTCATGACTGAATTCGACAGCAGTGCCGCCGCCATGTCGGCGGCCGGTCTTCCGTATTTCACCGATGCGGACCCCGCCTTGAGCAGGTCGTCCGGCGGCCGCGACCCCTTGGGCTTGCTGCCGGTATGGAGCGCGTTTGGGCGCAGACTCGTTCCAAACCTGGCGTCGCCGGTTGGGCAGGTGAATGGCATCAAAGCGGTGGTTCTGATCCAGTGGCTGATCAATCTGGATGACCTTCAATCGCTGCTCGAGCGCGACGGCGCCCGTCGACGCTTTTTCCGGCTGATGGAAGGGCTCATCGAATACTGGCTGTATCACAACGGCCATGCAGCCTGTTTCGGCTATAACGCGCTCGCCGCTGGCGGAGAGAACTTCAGTGTAACGACGAAGATGGGCAAGACCGTTGCGAACGGGCTTTACCAGTATTATCGCGGCACTTGCCGACGCGCCGGCCTTGTGGATGACAGCTGGATAGTTGCGCCCGGCGTCGCCAGTCAGCTAGCCGAGCGCTGGACGGCGGATGCCACAAAAGTACTCAAAGCCGCCTTGGCTGATCCGCTCAAGGGCGCCGGCAAGTCGTTGTTTCCGGACCAATACCTCGGCGGTGCGTTGGCAACAGCGCTGGCTGGCGTCTTCGATCAGCACACGCTTCGCCAAACGCTCCAGGAGTGCCTGTTCGGCGATACGTATCAGCAAACTCTGGCTCGTGAGTTCCTCGCGCTGCGCAAGCTGGCCGCGACGCAGGAGTTGAATTTCAAAGACCGCGTTGGCAAGCTCGTACTACCGCAGCTGGCTCGTGCGATCGACTGTGTCCAGCGATGCGAGCCGTTCCTTCTCGTGATGCAGGACGCGTTCGACTATCTGCGTGGCGCACCTGGCAAGAAACTCGATCTCGTCGCGCGCGAACTGGACGCAATGTTGCCGACTATGCGCGATCGCGCCGAGCGGTTTGTGACGCTTGCGGGTGAACAGGATTCTGCGCGCATGAAGCATATGCAGGTGTTAGCCGAAATTCTTGCTAGTGCTTCAACCGCGGAGGCTGCCTCGACGGAGGCTGTTCTGATTGCGTTCCTGCACGAGTTGGTCGCCTATCACACACGATGCATGAAAGAGCGCGGACGCGACCCGATGGTGTTGATTGAAGGCGGTGCGGTGTTGCTGCCTGTGATCGGCGACCGAAGCCCGGAAGACGCCAGGAAGCGCCTCGAAAGCGGACAGCCGTGGATGAACGACTACTACCTCAACACCGCATCGAATCTCTACGAGCAGGTATTTTGAGCACCGCTATGACTTCACCGAGATCCGGTGTCGAGCACGTCATGCGCGGCACGCTCGAGTATATCCGTGACCGCTTCTCAACCGATCATCCGCGCCACGTTCTCTTTACGACCTTTAACTTTGCGTCGCGGTTTTTCGAGGCCAACGTCTTGCCGCTGCTCGTCGGCGACACAGTCAGCGATCTGAAAGGCGCATCGGAGACGCGTTATGCGATCAATGAGGACCTGAACACGGTCAAATGCCTCGTGGTATGCGACCGCTCGACCTGCCCCGAGCCCAAGGGCGACATGCGCTACGGGTTGCTGCCGGTCGGTCTCGCACGCGGGCGCTTTCATCCAAAGCTGATGTTGATGGCCGGCACATTGAAAGACACGCAGGAGCAGGGCATGTGGCTGTCAGTCGGCAGTGGCAATCTGACGCTGTCCGGTTGGGCGATCAATCGCGAGGTTGTCGGGATGACGGCCGTGACCTCCCGCCATGCTGAGGAACTGCGTCCACTAATCAAATGGCTGCAAGCCGAGGCCGAGCGCCAACTCGAATTCGCGGGCAACGCAGGGTATCAGGAGGAGGGCGAGGTTCGGAATATTCTGGCGGCATTACATGCTGCACTGGACGAGCCCAAGCAGTTCCCGCCGCATACGCCGGCTACACCGACGCTGCATCTTTCGCTGCCGCAGGGGTACGGAAAAAGCTCGATGCTTCACGCTTTGAAAGGCGAGAGCGACTGGCACACTGCTACGGTCGTGTCGCCCTACTGGAGCGAGGTGCACACGCTGGTTCAAGCGCTCGGCGTCAAGGAGTGCCGCTTTGTGCCATCGCTCACTGCCGACGGCCTGTACCGCTTCCCGTGCGATACGTTAGACCTGACGCGTCATACCTTTGCCGGCTTCAGGGATGATGGCGAACGCTATACACACGCCAAGGCCTTGCTCCTCCATAACGAGAAGCAGCAGGTACTCTGCATCGGTTCGGCGAATTTCACCCAGGCGGCGATGCTCACTGCGCGGGACCAGATATTGACGAATATCGAGGCGATGCTTCGCTATGAACTCCGCGACGCGCCGGACCCGTGGAGAACGCTGTTACAGCCGCTAAAAGAGCCGGCTTTCGCGCAAACCGGCGAGGACGAGGAGGAGGCTGCACCCCCGCTTCCTCCGTTCGACGCAACCGTCCTGTACGACTGGGAGGCGAGCGAATTTCGCGCACGCCTGACCCTCACCAGCGACGTGCCGGTCAACGAGATCGTGCTGTCGATTGGCAGCCACTGCCATTGCTTCGATGCCGCCGTCACCGGTCAGCCGCAAGTCATGACCCTGCGGTATAAGGGCGCGCAACCCGTGCGTTCGTTCTCAGTCGCATACCGCCTTGGCCAGAGCGAGCCCATGACCTTCCGCGGGCTGATCACCCAGGTCAATGCAGACGACGATCAACTCGGCTACCAGCCCCGTCCACGGCTCAACAAGGTCCTCGAATTGCTGCGAGGCCTCAATCCGCAGCCATCCGATCGCAAGGCGAAGGAGCGCGCACTGTCCGACCTCGCCGACGGCGCGGGCGACGGCGAAGAAATCCCTGCCGACCCGACCTTCGATTTCTTTGGCCTGTTTCAGGGCGCGTGGAAGCTGCTCGAGTATTACCAGACGCCCGAAAGTCCGGGGGCGACGCGCGATCCATACGACAAACTGGCGCCGTACGGCGCCGTGACGCTTTATCGGGCGATCACCGCGCAGGCCGCGGTTACGCACGAGGAAAAGATTGGCCGCTATATCCAGCTCTCGGAGATGGGCGACATCGTCGCGCGTCTGGACAGGACGACGAATTCCAAGTTGCGCGAGACGTTGCGAATCGACATCAACGCGGAGATCGCCGCGCTTCATGTGGAGATGGTGGCCCTGCTCGGCAAATCGGAGTCGTTCCGCTCAATGTTCGGCGAGGCCACGCCGAAACGCGTCGAGGGTTTTCTTGCCTGGTTTCGCAAGGAGATTGGCCGGGAAGTAAGCAATCAAACGCGAGCGGTTCATGGACAATAAAACAGACCTCATTCCAATCGATCTGACTGCGCAAGCCGTTCGCTCATACATCGACTTCGATGGTCACGACGCCGTGCGGGCAACCCCGAGTGCGCAGGCCGTTCTTCAGAGCGAAGGGGTGGCTGCTCTTTGGCATTTGCTGCAGAGCAAATCGTTCGCCTATCTCGCCGACGAAGTCGGTATGGGAAAGACGCGGCAGGCAATGGGCATCATCGCGACGCAATTCCTGCGCAAGCCGGATTCGCGCGTGGTGATCGTCTGCTCAAGCGCAACGCTGCAGCGCCAGTGGCAAAGCGAATGGTCGGAGTTTCTGCGAACCTGCTACAGGTTGCTCGACAACCGTTTGCTCAGCACGGCACAGGCGAGCCCGCTGGAGCATCTGCATTTTCACCATGGCCTGCGCGACTTCGTCAAGACGCTAAGCCTCGGCGATGCCCGGATTCATCTGATGCGGTATTCGTCTTTTAGCCGGCCGCTCTCGTTCAAGGGCGAAGATTCGGCTTCGATATTGGAAGAATATCGGGATAAGATTGGCGCGGCCTCGATCGACGATATGGACAAGGATGAATGCGCGATTCCGGCGGCACGCCGGAAGCTGTCCAAAGCCGAGAAGGAAGACCTCACGCATGCACTTGGCGCGGCGTATTGCCGGCGCATTGGCGCATTGATGACGAACGGCTCCCGGCTTGAAAATGGTGAGTCGGTTCCCAACCAACCGCTCGATCTGGTGATCTTCGATGAGGCACAGTATCTTCGTCATACGGGGAATTTCCAGAATAGCCATATCGCTGCGATTTTCCGGCGCAATGTTGAACGCTGGTTGTTCATGAGCGCGACGCCGCTGCATTCGAGCGTGAACGACATTCGCAGTCTCGATACCTATCTTTGCCGAAAGCCTTTGTTCGCAGGTAGCGCCGACGACAAGCGCGAGTTGGAAATTCCGCGCGATTGCGGCAACTGCAACTATCAGGAATCATGCAGCCGTATCACCTGGCAGCTTCACGCGCAACCGGAAGATACGCGCGACGTCGTGCCCCTGCTGCCGAAGTTCATGGTGCGTCGAACCCGCACGTATGCGGATGGCCAGGACACGCGATACGGAAAGATCCAGTACCGCAAATACGAGCGGATTCGTTATACCGGTGCGGACGACCCATTTCTGTCGCTGACGATGTCGCTGGTGCAGAAGCGGCTGGTTGGTGCGCTTGCCGGCAAAGGAAACAAGTTTCGCCTCGGCGAATGCGCGTCGTTTGAATCATTGTCGGCGTCCGTGAGACGTACGCTCGGGTCCTGGAAACAGGGCACATCGGAGCCGATCGCCGAGCGCGAATATGAATCCCTGCGTGATGCAAGACAACACACGCAGGACGATGAACCCGGTATAGCGTTTGACCGTACCGTTATCGACGATTTGAATCGCGACTTCGAGAGCGCGATGAAGGCGCTCGATGGCGCGACACCGGCCGCGCAGCAGGGTTTCGCGCTTCCTCATGCCAAACTGAATCGTGCCGCCGACGCGCTGTTCGAACACAGCCTCAAAGACGCCAGCTGTCAGAAGACGCTCGTCTTCGTGCGGCGTATCGATACGGTGGAGGAAATCCGCGACCTGCTGAATACGAAGTTCCAGCAACAAATGGATCAGCGGATCGAGACATGGCGAACCCAGTTGATGGGATCCGCCTTTGGCATGCAAGGTAAATCGCCGTGGATCAAAGACGAGTTTTGGGAGACAGAACACGCGAGACCAACCGAGAGCGCTGACGAGGAGGTCGTCGCGGCGGAGAGAAAGGCCGACGAGGACGTCGAACGCGAAAGTATCGAGCAACTCGGCGATGAAGGGTCGTCAGCTGACGAACCACGCGGCACCGCCTATAAGGACGCGCTCAAGCTTCCTTATTTCGAAGCGCTGAAACGCGCAAAAAAAGGCGGCGATCACGGGATGCTGGTTTCGTTCGGATCGCGCCTGCTCAGTGCGAAGGATGCGTCGCGCAACCCGCTGCGAGGCTTTCTTCTGAAGCGTCCGCAAGCGTGCGATGAGGTGGTTAGCAATGCGAATGAATCCAACTGGCAGAACAATGCGGCGCGCTGGACCCGCTTTCTGAAGATCGTTCTGGGTGACAGGCGAGCGGAAGAACTCAGCGCCGACCCGGCTCGGCAATGGCTGTTCGGCAACGCGGCCGACAACGCGGTTGATGCGTGGAAGCTCGCCGCGTTGCAGCTATGCGTGCTTCAATCGATAAGGCAAACTGATTTTCTGGTCGATCTGTACATTTTGCATACGCACGTAGCACGCACGCCGACGGACAAAGCCGAACTGCCCGACAAGTTGCTATGGCTGCTGGAGGCCGGACCGCACGACGCTGCAAGCCATGCATTGGCCAATTACATCGGCAACTGGAAGGAAAGATTCCGCCGCTGGATCGAGCATTTTGATCTGATCGTCGACAAATGTATGCGCAGTGGCGCGGCAGTCGACTGGGAGGAGATTTACCGTGAACGCGTGCATCTGGCGTTTCGTCAGATGTCGCCGGTGATCGGTCGTTCGAGCCGCCTGCGAAACCAGAACGCGGTCACGCAGTTCAAGTTTCCGACCTACCCGAACGTGCTGATCTGCACAGACGTGCTGAAAGAAGGCGTCGATATGCACCTGTTCTGCGACAACATCGTGCACTACGGGGTAGCTTGGACTTCGGGTGACCTCGAGCAGCGCATCGGGCGTATCGACCGGTTGGGCAGTCTGATCGGACGACGGATCGAGCGCTTCGCGAGCGCTCAGGGCGACAGGACGCAAGGTCTGCCGCGTCTTGGTGTCGCTTTCCCTTATCTGGACGGCACACTCGACCGCTTTCAGGTCGAGCGCGTGATTCAGGCCAAGATCGTCAGTGATCTTCGAATGGACCTCGGTAAGCGCAAGGACGAAATCGGTGAGTTGAGTCTCGCAACGTTTGACGACGACGAGTCGATTCGGGTTGCGGCGACCAATGATTTGCCGCAATCCGGCGCAGTGTTTTTTCCGGATTCCGCGAGGGCGCTCGTCGCAAAAGACGCCGCGCCGTCAGAGATTGCCTTACTTGACGGTATTCGATGCAAGAGTGGTGACGACGCCGTGCGATCAGTGCAAGCCACTGACGAAAGCGCGCTCACGTCGGCGGAATACTTGCCGGCGCTCAACTGCGTGCGTGTGCGGCGATGCGTTTCTGGCAAGTCGGGAGACGGCCGGTTGGTACAGCGGACGATTGACACGGGAACAGGCGTGCTGCGCCTTTCGCGAACCGGTTCGAAGGATGCGGACATCGTTTGTACGGAGGAAATGCTGGTACCGGGCGCGCATGCCAAAGCACGCTCCTTGAGCGAGGCGCTTGCTGAAGGAGAACCGTCGTCGGTCAAGCATGCCAACGCGGACGGTTTCGCACTCGATCCGTTGGTGAAAACGGCGACCCGCGCAATGGATATGTCGTACGCGTTTGCGTGCCGCGGGCAGGGGAGCGGCAAGGTGATTCTGGAGTCGGTTGGCGGCGAGTTCTGGTTGTTGCGTACCGCTGTCTGCGCGGCGGCGGCGGTGGTCTCGATGGCGGACGGACGCAACTTGCAGCGCTGGCTTGCGACGAAGAACCGTGACCGGCGTTGGGGTTATCTGATGGTGGAGGCCGGCATCGTATGGTTCGCTGTCGTGGTGAGCGATGCCGACGGCGATGAACAGAACCTGCTTACGCGACTTTCGGCTGAGATGGGGAGGATGGCGCTCTACTATCGATCCACGGTGAAGAATCCCGATCAATATGTCGAGAAGGAATATCGTGCACGCGCCGTGTTTCCAGCACTTGCTGCGCTGAGCCAATCGTACGGTGGCGATGCGGATCTGCGCGTATCCCGGCTCCTGAAAACCTTTAGAGAAGGAAATATCTCCAGCATGAAGCACGACGATTTTTTGGCATGCGGTAGCGTGCTTGCGGGCGTCCAGGAATGGTTTAACGACGCATTCAAGGCGGTACTGGATACGCTATGCGAGACAGCAGACGAGAATCCGCAGCGACGTTTAACGGTGACACCGGTTGCGTTTCTCGAAGGGGGGATTTTGCACCTGTGTGCTGAGGGGAAGGAGCACTTTCGCATTCAGGCGTATCTGGATTTGAACGATGCGATGGGCAATAAGAACGTGATATCCGGACCGAAGATGGTCTGGGAGCTCGCCGCCAGTCCGATCGCCAGGGGACCGAAACCGGAGTTGCCGCTCTCTAAATATGACAAGCTTCCGCACGTTTGGCCGGATGCATGGGAAGGAGAAGTCGCCGAGGGCGCTGCGGCATTCACCTGCAAAGGTGACAAGTATCGTTTCGTGACGCTCTATCACCACCCCGGCGCTTGGGATAGAGCGCGCACCGATCTACTCGAAGCGTGGCAGGCGGTACGGACGAAAATGCAGGCGCTCACGAACTTTCAACGCAAAGGATGTCGCGACACGCTCATTCAGGCCGTCAGCCCGACGCAGGCAGTGTGACTGCGGGTAGCTTCGTGTCCTCGGCCGTGCGGGTCAGGCTGCTGAAGCCCGTGCGTCGCGCTTCACCTTGTCGATATATTTACCAAATGCGGTGGTAGCCAATACACCTGCGACGAAGACGATCGCAAATGCGGCGAGGCTTTCAAGCGGGGAGTTGTTCGACACGATATCGGTTCCTTAAAAGTCGGGCGCGGGTTAATGAGGTCACACGCATACGAGTGCGGACATGTGCGCTTGGCGCCGTGGACCGTCAATGCAGTGTGCGCAGTCAAAGAATGACGGAGCATTGCGACAAATGATGTCCGGATTCACTAAAAGAGGCGCAGCCCACATTGCTTGCGCCTCTTTTCATTTGGGCCTTTTCAAGGAGACGCGAAACGTCTTGATGCAATCGGCTGGACGTCTTAGCAAAAAACCGACCCGAGCTCCGGTGAACGTGCTACCGGTTGAGCCTGCATGTGCATTGCGAGCGCGGAAGCTGATGATGCGGCCATGCTGCGCGCCTACTACACCGGCATGTCGGTTCGCAAAGCCGTGGAACGCTACCTGCCGGATCGCATCGGAGCAGGGCAGTCGGCGCGCGGCGACCATTGGCTCAAGGTCGTCGGGAAAGGGCGCAAGGTGGCAAAAGTCGCATTGCCGCCGCTCGCCCGCACGGCGCTCGATCGTCACCTGGTCGAGCGCCGGCTATCCGTGACGCCCAGCCGCTGGCGCCCGGACACGCCGCTGATCGCGAGTCTCGCCGAGGACGGTACCGGGCGCATTACCAGCGTTCGACTCTGGTCAGTGCTGCAGCGATTCTTTGCGAAGGCCGCCGACATTGTCGAAGCTGACAGTCCGCTGGTTGCACAAAAACTGCGACAGGCAAGTCCGCACTGGATGCGCCACTATGTGCCCTTCCTGACTATGTCGGGTAAAACGATTGACCGTCCGCGACGGTCCGAAGATTACTGGTTGCGGCGCCGACGTGCGCAGCCACTCACACGACATAGTTTTCTCTGTTCGACAAAGCCCAAGAGCTGGTTTGCCGGCCGGTAGCGTCCTGGTTTGCAGAATGGGGGAATGCCTCCGCAAGGGCCTGCACATCTATCTCAAGTGTCGATTCAAGGGCGCGAGCGGACTTTCAGTCGGTCGTGAGCCAGCGACATAGATAGGATACCGTACGTAACGATGGGCTCCTTCACCGACTCCGACGGCTGGCGGGAGAAATCAAGACTATCTCTATCCCGCTTCACTCATTCGCCCATAAAATGCGGGCTATTGCGGAGTTGCAAGACATAGTCAGGAAGGGCACATAGTCGCCTTATGTCGTTGGAGACATAGGCGCCATACCCATGCGACCCATGCGCTCGCGCACGGTGCCGAACTGACCATCGTGCGCGACAACCTTCGTCATGCCTCGATCTCGACAACGTCAATCTACCTGCATGGTGATGATGTCAAGCGGGCGCAGCAGATCGCGGGCGCGTTTGGGGACAGATGAATGCCGGGGACGGCAATGGCAGGCGATGAGATCAACTGGGCCGACGGTCGTGTACCCATCCGACTTGATCCGGCCGAAAGCCCACGTCCTTGCGGTGCAGGGGATCTTCCGAGGAAGTCAGGCACGGCGGGCTATATACCGAAAAGAAGCGCCTAAAATTTTTTCTCTCGTAACAGGCTCTTTTTTCGAGCGCATTCCGAGATAGGGAACATGGAATCCAAACGCGCCAAGGTCCTTACCGCAGCCAAATTTCGCCACCTCCTGCGAGTTACTGAGGTGACAAGCCGGTTTCCGGATCGCGACGCGCTGATCCTGCTCCTGGGCGTCACTTGCGGGATGCGAGTCACCGAAATTGCACGCATTGAAATCCGTGATGTACTCACAAAATCGGGTGCGCGACGCGAAGATGTCAGCTTGCGAGGCTCGATCACGAAGGGCTGTCGCCCCCGTTGTATCTACCTAGCACAATCGCCGCGTTCGACCGCTATATCGAATGACGCTACCGGCGCGGCAATGGATCGGCGGGAGTATCGCGGTCTCATGCCCCACACTCGGCTGATCTTCACTCAGAAAGGCAGCGCGTTCGAGTTGAGCGTTAAGCGGCGGGTCAACTTCGATGGTGAGACGGTCGAATTCCTTGCGGCCGACAGCCTCCAAAGCTATGTCACAGGTCTGTACCGTGCCGCTGGCCTCGGTGCTGGTCATAGCAGCCACAGTGGACGAAGGACGTTTGCAAGCCGCCTGGTTGCGCAGGGCCACTCGCTCGACACGGTGAAGTTGCTGCTTGGGCATTCCCATCTGGATCACGTTGGCCTGTATCTAAAGGTGACTCGGCGGGAACGATCGGAAGCTATCGCGACATTCGACGGGGTCTTTGATAAAGATTGATGCGTGGATGCCGTTAACTATCGTTGGATGCAGATTCCACATTCAAAGCAGATTCATTCAATTCGCATAATCAGCCAAATAGACTATCGTGGGACGGAAATGGGTAGGAGCCGACGGCACAGTGGGAGATGGCGGACGCCCTAGACTATGCGTGGAAGGAGTTGCGTGGCATGCCACCGTTTCCAATATCGCACCTCGTGACTGCCTGGATCGCGGCACTGACGTCTGTCGCAACAATGGGTGCCGCCGTCGAGGATGGTGGTACGGAGGGAGCGATTGCGTCAGTGAGACACGAAGTGGCGAAAGCCATCATGTGGCTTGAGCTCGCCGGCAATGACGCCGAGCATACGGTTTTGGATCGTATCCGAGGCGGGTTTCGGGATGCAGGAACCGATTTAAAAGACTGGTAGGAAAAGAACGCGGGGGACAAATTGGCACACGAACTGGTGATACGCACGTCAGAGCAAGGTTGGTTCGCGGCTCTCGCAAAGGCTTATAAAGATCGAATTGCAACGTTAGTCATCGACGATGCGAACGTTGGCTTGGATCTCGAAAAAGACAACCTTTTCGATGTCGGCCGCAAAGCCCGGCTCAGCGCCGGTGAAATCACGGCAACCGGTATAGCGCTGGGAATGTCTTCGGTGGGCATCGGGATATTAATAGCGGCATTCTTCGATCCCGAGCCGACGAGCAAGCTCACGCTCCTCGTCTCAGGAGGAATTGTTCTTGTCGCCACGGGTGGCCTGACAGCAGTCTATATTCTTACCGGGAAGAGGCCCCCGAACGTCAGCGTGACCCAAAAAGGTTTCGAGATATCCTGGCCATCCAACCCTGCATGACCCAACGGAAAAGCGGCTCCAGCCTCATGACAAGGAAAACGGGGAAAGCCGCAATGAGCCAGTTCGTCGTCGATCTGTGGATGACGCTGAGGGCTGTTCCAGCCTCGGTGTACCTCATGGTGCCCGTGGCTTATTGCACATTCTATTTGGATACCATCTGCCATGAAATGGGCCATGCAATCGTTGCATGTGCCGTAGGCGCGCCCCCAACGAAGATCTTGATCAACGGGCGATCATACAGGACAGTTAGGCGTTCACGGTGGTTTGATCCGGTGGGCCAACCGAGTTGGTCTCGTGGGTTAGTGCATCCTAATTCGCGGACGATATGCGATATCAACGACGAGTGCGGACCAGCATGACGTTCATTGGCCTGCGTTTGCCAAAGGACTGGTATTCTAAACAGCTATGGGGCGTCGGGAGGGATGAGCGCGATCAGGGCGGCTCGTCGCGATCCTGACGGCGCGAATCTAGAAGGATAACGGCTAGCGATGCAAAAAATCGAACTCGAAAGCATTTCCGACAAAACGAAAGGTTTGCCTGATTGCTGGCACGTCGATGCCAACGGCAAGTCGTCCCCTGAAGTGTTTCAGAAGCACTTCAAATTGCCCAGAAGCCTTCGCAACGAAAAGAAGCTCGTTGAGCACCTCTTCAACCGGCCCACACGCCTGGGTCGTTTTGTCGTAGCCCTGGTCCACTACCGGCATCTCGGTACCCCGTTCATGCTGACGGGGGACGAGTTTGCGAGCCCTGAGGCTCATGCGATGGCCCGCTTCGACGAAGGCTGGCATCTTCGCAATGAGGAGGACCTCATGGAGTTTGCTCGCCTCGATCGGGAAAGGCAGCGCCTGATGTTGGCCGACTTGTTGGCGCAGCGTGATCAAAAGGAGTTCAAGAACCACCAAATCAAGCTCCAGGCGTTGGCCAACCGGGCGAGCCTGACGGTCGAACGCGCATACGAGATCATGGTCAAGTGCGCAATCGAAAGCTGGCTGCGCGCCCGCAACGAACTTGCGAACTGGGCCCGGCTCGACGAGAGCGAACGATCCTTGCTGGCAGAGGTCATTTTCTGCGGGTTCACATTCTTCGGCAAGCATGCGCTCGAAGAGGCGGCCGCCATCGAACTCGATGTGCTCTCGCATTATCGACAGTTCAGGGGGCTTCCATCTGTTGCGACGACTCCCATCCCCGTCGTCCCGATGACCGAACAGAAGTCGGCGGAAGCACCGGTCGCCATTGCGTGTTTTGATGGCTTAGAGCCGTCAGTGCTTGCGCATGCTGCAACGCCGCAAGACGAAGCGCAATTGGCTGATCAGCAAAAGGATGTCGACGCGGCGCCTATCCAGGCTCTGCAGGGTCATGAATCTCTTACGGCCCCTCAGTCGCTGAAGCAGCTCTACGAGCTGATCGGCAACATCAGCATCGGCGCGCAGTCTTCGGATGATGTCGGCCCGGAGCCGGCACTTCGCATCAAGGATCTCCTGGAGCGGCATCTTCAGAGGCTGACCGATCTGAACGAGCGCATCTCCCCCAAGGAGGTCTCCAAGCTCATTGAGCACTACTGCCATGCTGTGCTCAACATGACGGTCGCCCTGGATTTCGAGAACAGCGAGCAGCGAGATCTTGTTCCCGTTTTGCGTTCCGCATGGAGGGCCACCGTCATTTCCGCGCTCGAGACCGGTCTTCCTCGGACATGGTTCGACATGACCTTGGTTGAACGTCGCCATCTCCCCGAATTTGTCGAGCGTTTTGATGCTGAACAAGGGAAGATCGCGGCAGCGGCTGCGGAGATCGAAGGCATCAAGGCTCAGCTGGTCGAAGCCAAGTACACCGCGAAGACTGCGCTCAAGGCACGCGAGACCAAGAAGCAAAACGAGATCAGCGACGCGAATCGTGAGCTCGAAACGATTCGCGTCGAGGCTGCTCATTGCCTGGCGCCTGACGGGAAGACCCTCGATGATCTCATGGAGGATCAGTCAGCCCTGGAGCAGCTGGACCTGGATGTCGATGGATTCGACTCTGGAACTCTGAAGTCACTCAAGATGGTGGTTGAGGGGTTGGCAGCGTCCTCAGCATCGGACGACGTCGCTGACCCGGCGAGTTTACCTGTTCTGGGGACGAGCGAACCCGTGGTGGCTGAGGCTGTCGTTGAGTGTCCAGCCACTCCGCCTGCGGCTGAGCAGGAAGCTGGCATCCAAGTGGGCCCGGTGGGCGCCGAGTCATCCGTTGCTGCTTCTGACATCGCCCCGACGCTCGATGCCGATGAAGCCGGTGCAATGACCAACGAGGCTGCCCGTCATGAATCAGCTCCTTCAGAAAAATCCGAAGCAATTGCTCATGCGTCCGTGGACTCAGCAGATCAGAGTGCAACGGCCCCGACTGTCGCGGGCACGGAAGGTGACGTGCCGGTCGATGAAGATCTCAATGTGCCAGATCAGGGCGGTGAGGACCGGCTCGATTCTAAAATGCTGGGCGTTGAAGGCGCATTGAGGCATCTTCATTATGCGGAGTCCAAGGACGAAGCGCTGCAGGCATTCCGGATTGCCTACGATCAGTTCTCGCAGGTGCCGAGCGGTCTGGCGGAATCCATCGCCATGCACTGGCTCGAGGCTGGGCACCTCAATGTCGCGTATCAGATCCTGCGTGACGCCAATGACTCGACCTTGTTCACGGATCGAGTCCTCGATGCTTCGTTGCTGAGGTCTGCCTTCTATGGCATGAATCTCTGGCCGAAGGATCGGGAGGCCTTAAGTCACACGCAGCGCGATCTCAACCTCCTGAACTACAAGGATCTGGAGGAGCAGCTCGATCGCAAGCCCAGTGGCAAGCTTGTGCCCTATCTGCTCGTGTGCGCGACCCTTCAGCCCGCCTTGTTCGCCGGTGGTGAGACACAGGCGCCCACGCTGCTGAAAGTTGCAGTCGATTACTTCGATGGACCGCTCAAGCAGTTGGTTTCCAACACCGCGGAATTCGCCATGCGTGGTGGGCGGGTAGATCTGGACGCCCTGCGCAACGATCAGGCGCAAGAAGTCAACCTGGCTGCTGCCAAGCTTCAGGATCAGGTCAACGCATGGGTTGACATCAATGCACAGCGGACAACCCGCTGGCACTCTCTTCGCGTCGCGCTCAAGCTCTGCTGCGATGAGCAGATCATTGGCCCGGCGATCGCGGCCGTCCGCGCTGGCGAAAGCGGCGACAGTGCTGCAGTTCGAACCTTTGTCAATACATACCGCTCGCACATTGAATCGCGGAGCCTCCTGGATGAGTTGGTGGCGCGTATCCGCGCTGACTCCCCACAAGTCGACCAATTGGACAGCAGCGCGTACTTGAGCTTCTGCCAGCAGATCGACTCCCTGGTGGCGATCGCTCAGTCCTGGCTGCTGGAGGTGATCCCTGCCGACGTGCGTCCGAAGGAGACCAAGGAGTTCCTGCAGAAGTTCCACACCCAACTGGATCGCTCGATCACATCCTTCCTGGCACCCCCAAGACATGCCGACCTCGAGCATCGGGCTGGCAGTGCCTTGCTGTTGAAGGCGCTGACCAGGCTCCAGACCGAAATCAAGGCCGATTCGCATTCCACCTGGAGGTTCGACCAGACGGATGCGACCTTCCGGGTGCCCGAGACGCTAGCTCGAATGGATCTCGGGGATGTCGGCGTTGACCTGCGGTTGGAGTGGCTCGCGACGCGCTTGTTGTTGCCGAACTGGCTGGGTCAGATGATCGAACTTGCGGTCCAGCATAAAGCCTATTGGGTGCAGCTGCTATTGCTGCGTCAACTCCGGGAGATGGGAGATCAGCGTGATTCGGATATCGATGCGGCCAATGCTGCGATCGCCGGCACGCGTGCGGAAATAAAGCAAAGCATCGAGCAGTTCAGGAACCTCTCAATCCAGGCCATGTGGGTTGACCTCATCACTGAGGACGATCACCTCTTCAACATGGCCGTGCTCAACGAATGGCTGGACAAGCTGTCGAACCTGAAGCCCTTCGTCGACGTCTCGTCGATTTGGGACGAGGTCAAGAATAGGACCAGAGGCTTGGAGAACCTGCTCAATAGCAGCGCATCTGAGCTTGATGACGAACTCAATCAGGCACTACTGAACATCCGAACCAAGGTCGGTGCAGATGCTGTGCCGGAAGGCTGGGATGCGCGAGCGCGTTCGGCGTTGGAGCGCAGAAACCTAACAGTGGTTCGTGAGCTCATCAATCAGCTGCAGGATCACATCAACCGCAGCGCACGGCTCCAGGAGACCTCACAGCAGGAGAACGTCGATCTGAGGAAATTCCTCGAGGTTGAACCCGCGCTTTTCAATTTGCTGCACACCCACCCCAACCCGCGTGAAGCGGGGGAGCGTGTGATCCATGAGCAGCCTGGGGGCTTGGACTACTCCGTACGCAAGGCGGCATTTAAGGACACGATCGGCACGCTGATGGAGTGGCGCGGCAAGGGTCCGCACAAGCGCCCCACGCTGGACAGAGCAACCTATGAAGGCATCGTCAAGGTGCTCAGGTTCGCGGGATTCACAGAGCAGTATGCAACTGGGGCGCCTGATGTTCTGGCCAACTGCGAATACAGCCCAAGCGGGGGCTTCCGGCGCCTGAAGGTCCGTGTGGCACGACCCGCATTGCCCAAGGGATTTCCGCTGTTCGAGGGTGATCTTTCGGCATCCATTCCCCTAAACATCATCTTCGTCCAAGGCGACTGGAGCCTTGCCGGCCTCTCGGAATTGGTGGAGCGCCACGGCTTGCCTGACCGTGCTTTGCTGATGGTAGGCGAGCCCCTGAGTCGCGATGAGCGAAAGGGCTTCGCGAGCTTTTGCCGGGATCGCAAGTGCACCATCTTCTTGCTGGATCCCGTGGTTTTGTCGTACCTGGCGGTCGCACCGGACCAACAGGCCACCTTGGAGACCTTCCTGCGTGTCACTGCGGCCTGGACGTTCTACAACCCGTACACAAAGGGTGATGCGCGTCTGCCAGCGCCACCAGAAATGCGGTTCGGGCGTGAGAACGACATCGCTTCGTTAGTCGAGCCGCGCGGTGCGGCCCTGGTCTACGGCGGCCGTCAGCTCGGCAAGACAACCCTGCTGAATTCCGCTGTACAGGTGTTTCAGAAACGCGATCCCTCCAGAAATCATGCGTTCTATCTGCGGATGGTCGGTCAATTCCAGCACGCCGTCGAGCGCGATGGGATGGACGTGAAGACTCGCGTGCTTGAACTTCTCGTCAACAAGCTCACCGACGCCAAGTTGTTGCCCCCCAATTCGCAGGCCACGCCCGAGGAGCGCCTTAATGCCGAATTCCAGAGGGACGGTTCGACCCGTGTCCTGTTCTGCCTGGATGAAATCGATTCGATCCTGAACAAGGATGCGCGCACCAACTTCCAGCTGGTCAGCTCGCTGGTCGCGCTGGTCAATGATCCACATCAGCGCTTCCGCGTCGTGTTCGCGGGCCTGAACAACGTCAACCGGTTCAGAACTTATCCCAACGTCCCGCTGGAGCAGCTTGGCCGTCCCTTGGAAGTCAAGATCCTGCCTGCACAAGACGCGCGCAGCCTGATCCTTCAGCCGCTGACTTCCCTGGGCTATTGTTTCGAAGAGGTCGAGCTTGTCGACCGGATCATGGCATTCACCAACCGCCACCCCAGTTTGCTGCATATCTTCTGCAGTGAACTTGTGGAGCAGTTGGGACGTGAGCGCAGCGCCGACGGAGGCTTGCGCGTGATCCGGCAAGCGGATCTGGAGAGCATCGAAAATAATTCCGATGTGCGTCGGTTGTCTGGTTTGCGTTTCGACATGACGCTCAATTTGGACAAGCGCTACGCAGTGGCTGTCTATGGTCTAATCGATCGCTACGGAAAGGGCATTGGCAACATCACGGTCAAGCAGGCCCTGGATGTGGCCAGGTCGTTAGTCCCCGAGGAATTCGAGCAGATGAGCGAATCCGGTTTCGAGGGCCTATTGGAGGAACTCGTGGGCTTGGGCGTGCTGCGTGTGGTTGACCAGAAAAACCGACAATACGCTTTGCGCAATCAGTCGATCCTTCAGCTGATTGGCGGTCCCAATGAAATCTCGCACAATCTGCAAGTCGCCGTTCGTGAACTCTACAACTACGCTGAAGATGCGCTGACCTGCCACCCTTCCGGATCCAATCTGGCGCCGTCACCCTTGACGCTGCAGGATGAGAAACAGGTGCTGTCTGCGATGTCGCCGGATGGATCCCCCCGGTATTCTGTCTCCGTCATCATGGGGACCCCGGCCTTGGGGCTGAGCATCAAGACCATGGAGGACAGCTTCAGCGCGATCAACGAGTTCCAGGTCGGCAACACCCTTTCTAGATACGGCACGCAGGCGGTCCAGAACGCTGAAGCGATCGAGCCCAAGCGCTTCGCCGAGATTCTGGACAAGGGCATCGACACGTGGGCCCTGTCGCAGCCGGCGGTGATTCTTGTATCGCTGGAAGAACGTTCATCGATCAATAAGATCATGGACCTGATCAGCATTGCCAACGAAAGGGCATCGCGAGCATCGCGACTCAAGCATCGGCTGAGAATCGTCTTCCTGCTGGGTGCTCGAGCGATGTGGGGTTGGCATTCACACCCTTGGCTCACTGCAGCCCCGAATGAGATCGGTGGCCTGGTTGAGCTAAACCGCTGGACCCGACACGCCTGCGAAGGCCTTCTGGACCAGCAAGATCTTGGCGTGACGGCAGAGCAGGCCGATCAACTGTACAAGGCGACCGAAGGCTGGTACGACCCATTGATGAAATTCATCGAGGTCCGCCAGAGAAAGCGTGGGGCGACCAGCTTCAATGATTTCTCGAAGGACTTCACGGCCCTGTGTCATTTGCCGGCCAAGGACTTTGCGAAGTTCGTCCAGAAAACCGGCATGACGAGCCTGGCTTGGTCCATGCCGCTGGCGAGTCAGCTTCATGTGTTCGACGCGCTCAATGAATTTTCCGATGAAGATCTTCAGGCGGCGATCGAGTTTCTCGGCAACGATTTTCAGTCGCAGATCTCTCCGGAGCAGGCGGCGAACGTCGTGCGTTGGTGGACCGCCTTGCGAGTCATCGAGGCCAACACCAAGGAAACCTCTGCAAAAGCGGGCAAGGGTGGCAAGGTGACCTACAGGTTCACGCCCACCCTTCAGCGCGCGATCATTGAATACACATCCCAGGCGGCTACCGTGACCCCGGGACGTCAAGCGTGAACGGTGTCACGGAGCCGCCAGGCTGGCGCGATCTGGTCGAGCAAACGTGGCCGGCGGTCACAGCGGCCGATCTTCTGAAGGGGGGCGAGGCGGTGTGGCAAGCTGAAGGCCTCCACATGCCAGATGAAGCCGAGGCCATTGCGCTTGCAGCGATGGGCAGACTGGTTCGCTATGGCCAGTCCATTGCGCTAAGCTTTCCGATCAGTCGTGAGCCCACCCTGCCGCGACTGGCCTTCTACTTGCATCGCTTACGGCTGGATGCGGCTCAGGGTCTGGTGCGTTCGCCCTGGTTCAACCGCATCACGGTGGCGCAGCGCAGGGAGCTAGTCGTGTTCGGCCGACCCAGACGGATGCTGCGCGACTTCGCGACATCTACGGTTATGCGACCGCTGCTGGTCGACGGAAACAAACCGTTCGAGCGCGCGGAGTTTCAGCGAACATTGCTCGTCAGCGGGCACGTTGACCTGTTGAGCACGCTGGAGTTGCTCGAACGTCAGAGTTCGCCCTTTGCAATTGTAGTGGTTGCGTCGGCCCACGGCTGCGGTGAGAATGCCTGCGGTCTTCTAAAGGCTCTTCCGACATTCTTTCCTGACGTTCCCATCGTCGCACTGGGCTATACGGGCGAAGTTCTCGCCGAGCCTCTTGACATGCACGCCTGGAACACCCGCTTGGGTGACTGCGTGTATTCAACGGGTGCGCCGATGCAGGCGAACGCGTCGGAGGTGGGAGTCGTTGCGGCGCGGGACCCGGTGATGAACAGTTTCGTCAAAAAGCTCGGCTACCTGGTCTGGAATCTCAAGCGACTGATGGAGCAGACTGGGGCGCAATCTCGGGAGCTTACCGCGCTGTTAGCCGTCGATCGGACTTTGCGGTGCTTGAACGTTCCCTTTCCGGTGCACGAGCAGGGGACGCTGCGTCGCATTCGTGGCGGTCGCTTTCCGGTCAGATTGATTCAGGGCTGGCTGGACATCGTGGCGCGCATGCGTGCGCGTCGTGGCGACATCCAGTCTCTGCTCGATGAGGTCCTGGCCCTGATCCGGAATGGCATCAAACAGCTGCAGGAAGCGACTCCAGGCCGCTCCGAAGTGATCTTGCAACTGGCATCGGAAACCGTGGACCAGCGTCGCCGCATGTGTGTGCTGGTCGGCGGTCGGCGTGAAGCGGAAATCCTTCAAGACTGGATCGAGGAGAAGCTTGGCCCGGACTCTGTTGAGCGCGTTACCGTATTGCCCATGGATGGTGCGACCGCGGTCCCGCCGCAACGTGTCGACCTGGTCTTGTATGGAGCCCCCTTATTCCCTTCCCGTGTTCAGTGGCTGGGTCTGTCTGCGGCACGCAAGATCGTCTTGTGCCACCCCTTCGAGCAGGAGCGCGTTTGCGCACAGGTCGATCGCTGGTGGAAGAGCAACGCTTTGCCTAGCGCTCGCTGCGGCGACAAGCTTCGTCTGTGGAGCTTGGATTGGCCGCCGGACGCCCATCTGAAGGATCTGCTTGTCGAAGAGTGCGAAGAATCAGCCAGTTCCGTGACGTACCGTGAAATGGACGTCGCCGGTCATTACCCGCAGCCATTGCGGGTTGCCGAACTCGAAGTCTCTCGCGGCTTCGATGATTGGCTCGACACGCTGCTGGCCGAACCTGTGCATGCGTATCGCGATGACGATTGCGGCCAGGAATCTGCCAAGGATCTGATCGTGCTGCACCTCGACGGCCAAAGTGAGCCTTTGCGTTGGGGAGTGGACCGTCAGATCCTGAGGCTTGATGGCGACACGTTTATCCTGTGTCTGGCGCGAGACCTTGACGTGGGACACGACCTGGTGCTGTTGGGCAGCAGCGAAGAGCGTGTCGCAACCCAGCGCGAACTGTTCGACATGTTCGTGCAGAACAACCATGGCTTGCAACAGACGCTGCGCGTGGCTGAGAAATGGCAGGAGTACGTTGACGCAGCCGTGGCAAAGCAGAAGTCCATTGCCGAACTGACCCGTTACCTCAAGAGCAGGAAGTTCGAGATCACACAGGGCGCCGTTCAGCACTGGTCGGCGGGCAGGGTGATTGGGCCTCAGGACCCTACAGCGATTCGTCTGTTGGCAGAATTGGCCGACGTCCCCAATGCTTCGAAGATGGCGAACATGGTCGACAACGCCATAGTGGCGATCCGCAGTGAGCATCGGCGTATCGGCGGCGACCTGCGCAAGGCCATCGCGATGTCGCGCAGTCGGGATGTTTCTGCTGTCCAAATCGGATCTCGGAAGTTTTCCCGCGAGGTGTTTGACTCCATGGTCCAGGTCTGCCGTGTCGTTCGGATAGAACGGCCATCGGAGACCCAGATCAACGCGCTCCATGCGATCAGGACGATTAAGGCTGTGGCTCGCGACTTTGCACTCAAGCATCAGTCGACGATCATCTTCACCCCTGGTTGTGAGCGCTCGATGAGCAATTCTCCCTTCGAGGACCTTGCTGCCTTCGAGAAAATCCTGACCGCGCTCGTCGAGGGTTTCCATCCGATGTATGCGGACAAGAGCGTGTCGCTCAAGCAGGTCGAGAACATGCTGGCGCTCATTCCGGCCGCATACGCCGGTAACATGTCTGCCGTCACCAAGGGGAAGTATGAGTCGGACTACTTTAGGCTCTACAAGGGGCAGCGCGTGGATATTTCGCGTCACATCAAGCTCAAACGCGCCTTTGATCCGCGGTACACCTTAAGGCTGCATTTCCATTGGGATGCGGATGAGGCCAAGATCGTGGTTCATCATGCCGGCGAGCATCTTCCGACCTTGAACAATTGAGTTGCCTCGACATCCGATGCTTGCAACCCGATACAAGATTTACGAAACGACGAGAGATATGCCATGGCGCTGACCTACAAGGAAAAGATGGGCATCTCGGAGCGTCTGTTGGCCGTGATGCGGATGCGCCTGACCGGAAAGCAGACCGTGATATTGGCCCCCGAAGGCGAGGCCACGGACCAGGATCCTGCAGAGATTTCGCTGATCGGGGGTCTTGCGCCGCGGCCGGACCCCGAATACCACCGCGAGCAGCCGCCCAGCGCCATGGGCATGGTCTTGATGGTGGAGCCGGATGCCGGCGGCAAGGTTGAGGTGTGTTTGAGTGGACGCTTCGACGTTACCCACCGATACATCCCGTCCTTGCAAAGTATGCGTGAACAGATTCAGGTCACCGCCGACGGTGAAAAATCCCAGCAGAAGATTCCTAACTGCTTCAAGCGGTATTCGGTCCAGTTCTCCGCGGTGAAGTTCACGCTCGACATTGACCATCTCAATGTCTGGTCCGAGCACAATCTGGCACCCTTGCTCCAATCCATGCGCGAAGCCTGCAGTAACGATCCGCGGGTCTTCCGCGCTTGTCAGGTGAATGACCGCGGCTATGCAACGCTGGCGGTTCCGTGGGGCCGGGACGATTGCGCCAGTGACGAGGAACTGGCCACCCTGGTGGCCCGGCATTTGTTCGTCAGCAATGAGGTCCTGGCCTACGATGTGGTATTGCGCACGCGGCTGAGGCCGCCGCCGCCCAACTTTGCGTCCGAAGCTCCACGCTACCTGCTGGAGATCTATCTTCAGAACAACACGGACCCGCATCTCGGACGGGCCTATGGCTTGATGCGGCCCTGTCTCCTGGACGTGGAGTTCGATGCAGATCTGACCATCGGCCGTCAGCATGATGTGCCGCACCGGCTTCAACCGGAGGACTATCGGTACCAGCCCGAAGACGGTGTCGCCGGTTACGGTGTGACGTGCGCTGTCGAACGGGTTGCGGCCAATCGGTTCCGAACCAATTCGATGCCGGTCTTTGCTCAAGCCCGCGTCGACGCGCCGAGTGCCGCCGAAGTCGGCATGCCGCTCCAGGCCAGTTTTGATTTGCTAAAGGAGAAGCCGCTCGAAGTCCTGGACGGCTTTCTCGAGGCACTCAAGAGCTACGGCGAGGTCTGGGGGGGTGTGGAGGCGGAACTCGAGAAGGTCGGCAAGGTCGCGGAACTGAATGCCGTTCGTGCCGATCGCAGGGACTATGACCGCGAGGTCAAGCTCATCGCGGATGGCGTGGATCTGCTGAGAAAGCACGAAGATCTGCGCAGGTGCTTTTCCTGGATGAACGAGGCGATGAGGCGCGCCATTCAACTTCAAGGGAAGTCCTTTGAAGGATGGCACCTTTTCCAGCTGGGCTTCATATTGACGCAGGTAAGGGCCGTCTACGAGCGTCACGCCTTGGCGCACGAACGCCTGGGTGTCGCGGAGTTCGCGGACGTATTGTGGTTCTCTACCGGCGGCGGAAAAACGGAAGCATACTTGGGTATCATCGCTTTCGCCATGCTCTATGGACGCTTGCGTGGTCGCTTGTACGGTACCACGGCCTGGATGCGCTTCCCTTTGCGAATGCTTTCGGCGCAACAGTTCCAGCGTCTGTCGTATGTCGTTGCTCAAGCCGAGATGCTTCGGTGCCGCGAAGGCATCAAAGGCCACCCGTTCACCGTGGGCTACTACACCGGCAGCGGCACGCCCAGTCGTATCAGTCGTCCTGAGGTTAGGGGCTCCGATGTCTGGTTGCCGGAGGTCGATCAGGAGCAGATGGAGCGCTACCGCTTCATCACCGATTGCCCATACTGCGGCACAACCGACTCGGTGCACATGGCGCGCGAATTGGAGAGGGTTCGGATGCAGCACCGCTGCTCGAACTCATCATGTTGGAGCAACACCCATGCGAGCCCTGGCGAGCACGGGGAGGGCAGCGCCGGCGAGATCGGCATCTACGTCAGTGACGAGGAGTGCTATCGCTACCTGCCCACAGTGCTGGTGGGCACGGTCGACAAGCTGGCCGTGATTGCCCACAACGAGAGATTTGCCGGATATCTGGGCGCGTTCCGTCACTTCTGCCCCGAGCATGGATTCACCTCGGATTCCAAGTGCAAGCACCAGCGCATCCGCAAGACGCTGCTCGGTGGCGAGCGCGGCTATGAATCGGCAGATTGCGGCAATAACTCGCGCACCAGCAAGGTCCGGACATTGCAGCTGGCGCCAATGCTGGATCCCGGCTTCAGCTTTCTGATCCAAGACGAGCTGCACCTGCTCAGGGAGTCGCTCGGCAACTTCGATGCGCACTACGAGACGCTGCTGCAGACCCTGCAGGTAGGTCACGGCGGGCAGCCCTCCAAGGTCCTCGCCGCTACTGCGACTATCAAGGACTTCCAGAACCACATCCTGAACCTGTACATGCGGCCCGGCCATCGCTTCCCGGCCCCGGGTGCGCGCCGCGGTGAGTCTTTCTATGCCCGCATCAGCCGTGATGCGGATGAGCCTCTCGTTCGACGCTGGTTTGCTGGAGTGCTGCCGCTAGGCTTCACGCGTGGCGGTACGGAACGCGCTTCCGCCGAAGTAGCCTCCAGGTATCAGGATCAGATTGACGAATGGCTCGATGGGCTCGCCACCCTGGATCCCAAGGTCCTGGACCAGTGCGAAGTTTCAGCAGAGCGCGCCGACCAGGTTCGGCAGTACATTGGCAAGTACCTGAACACCGACCTGATCTACGCCAATCAGAAACGCCAGACGACGGCGATTCGGGAACACCTGGACAACGTTAATGCCCGGGACGGCAAGAGCCGCACCCATCGACTTCTCGACGGGCAGACCCCCTTGGACGACATCCTGGGCGCCATTCACGAGGTCGAAACCAAGGGCGCCGATGATCCGATGCGCCACCTGGTGGCCACGAGCGTCGTCTCTCACGGGGTGGACATTGCGGAGCTCAATTTCATGGTGCTCGATGGCTGGCCCCGATCGACCGCCGAGTACATCCAGTCGTCGGCGCGCAGCGGCCGCGTTCAGCCGGGGATAGTGGTGTCCGTGCTGAGCGCGGGCAAGTTGTTCGAGTCCGGTGTGTTCCTGAACTTTGGCGACTATCACTTCTTCCTCGACAAGCTCGTGGACTCCGTGCCGATCAACCGGTTTGCGCCGAACGTCCTGCAGCGCACACTGCCCGGGGTCTTCACCGCGGTGATCTTCAATTGGGCGAAGTTTCAACCTGGCTGGGGTGTGACCCTCAACAGATACGCCAGCCAACTGCACAAGGTGCTGAACGACACCTCAGGGGAGGCTCGTTTGCGGCTGCGCGAGATGTTGGTGCGCGCGCTCGATGTGCCGCCGGAGGTCGTCCCGCACTTTGACATTCGCGTGTTGACCGCGTTCAGGAAGCAGTTGGAGGACGAAGTCGATCGCGGCCTACATCGCTTGCAGCACCTGAACGCTTCCAGTGCCGACAAGGACTTGGGAACGGCATTGGAGTCCATCTATCAGTTCCCGCCGATGCGCTCGTTCCGGGACATCGAGAATCAGGTGGAGATCATGCCCGCAGGTTTGAAGGACAAGCGAACGCTTGATGCGTTGGGGAGATAAAGCCATGGCTGAAAACGGTGAACAAGAACTCGTCCAGAACAGCCGCATCTTCTATGAGGCGTTTCTGCCCGGCGCGGTGACCCGGCTGCGCAACCAGGCCTTGGCCCTGGTGGTGGGCGTCTCGGACAAGGAAGATGCCCTGGAAGGTTTGGATCGGACCCAACTGGTCGATGCCGTGCGCAAGTATCTGGCCGACTGGAAGATCGCAGGCGGCTCGGTAGACGCGCTCATCGAGGAAGCTGCTGAGCGCAATGAATTCCGCGTTCAGGCTCCGTCCGAGATCTTCGTGACCCCGTTCCCCCTGGTGCTGCGGTGTTCGGTGTGCGGCGCATTGGAGAACCACGACAAGCCGCGCCGTCAGCACGAGAACATCCTGGCGGCTGCTTACGCGCGCGTGTCGGGCTCCGAAGGCAGTGGCAAGCCCGCGATCCGATGCACGCACAGGGGCTGCGGCGGGCGCATGGTTCAGGTTCCCTTCGTCGTGGTGCATCGCTGTGGCCATCTTTCAGCAATGACCACGCCGCCGGCGGCGCGAGGATATGAGCGGCTGGGTGTTCGCCACAACACTGGGATGTTCCGCCAGAACGTCTTCTTCGACCTTCAGACCAACGACAACGTGGCGTCGGCTTCGGTGGAGATGTGCCCGACCTGCTCGGTGAACCGCACACCGGATCTTTCAACCCTTCAAAAGGGGACGCCTGTTAGTGGCGGTGACGCTTTCTTTCCCCAGGTGATCCAGTTCGTCGCCCTGTCGAAGAAGCCAGGTGAACTGGTCTCCAGTGTGCAGTCAGAGCTTGCACGCCTGCCCGAAGGGGTGTTGACCGGTCGTGCCAGGGATCTGGCCGAAGGTGTGAGCTACGGGCTTCTGGGTTGCATTAGCAGCGAGTCCCTGCAGGCTCAGCTGTTGCAGATCCTCGACGGTGGGGATGTCAGTCCCGACGAGATCGCGGAAATCAAGTGGCAGCGCGAAAAGCTGGAGAAGGAGATAGCGCAGCTCGACGAGCTGATCGCGGGAGGCATGCCGCTGCAGTCTTCCAGGGAGAGCGCCAAGGAAAAGCTATCCAAGCTCATCAGCAAGATGGGCGCGTCAGAGGGCACCTTCTCGGATGTCCGTCAGTACATCGCCAACGACGCCGTGCTGCTCGATCTGATCAAGCAACGTCGCACCATGGAAGCGGTGCTCTTGCGCCATGACGTGGGCAGGCAGGGCATACAGCAGTCAATCGCGGCCACCACCGATCCGGTCGTCCGGGTCAGTCGCGCGCAGGATTGGGAACATGTGCAACGCACCTTTGGCGTCCAGGACATAGCGCACATTCCGGACCTGAAGGTGGTGCTGACCGCGGTAGGCTTCACCCGGGAAAAGCGCGAGCCGGAGCGAGACCCGGATCAGATCCCGGTGAAGCTCAATCCGTTCGAGGATAGGATTCGGACATCGGCCAAGGGCAAGGCAGTCCTCTATGCGTTCAGCGCCCAGACTGAGGCTTTGTGGATCAAGCTCGATCCGATCAAGGTCTTGCAGTGGTGCGTCAAGCATGCCGGCTGGGAGGCCCCACCAGACGCTGCGCTGTCTTCCGCGGCGGGAGCCCAGGCACATTTGCTGGCCCATAGTCCCGCCTTGACATCTGCACCTGGCGCCGCCACCGAGCTGACGAAGACCATCGGTGTCTCGGCGGCAGCGCCTTTCCATCTCCTGCACACGATCAGCCATGCGCTGATGCTGACGGCCCGGCGTCACAGCGGTTACGACAGCCAGAGTTTGACAGAGTACCTGCTGCCAATGGACCTGTCGTTCCTGATCTACGTGACCTCGGTGCAGAACTACACCGCAGGCGGGCTGCTGACGCTCTTCCTGCATTACCTGCGGCGCTGGTTCGAGGACTCGTCTTTGCACGCCTTCAATTGCGCCTTCGACCCGATTTGCAGTGATGTGGGCTCGTCGTGCCCAGGTTGCATCCAGGTCCCCCGAGGCTGCGAGACTTTCAATGCGGGGGTCTCGCGCTCGTACCTGCACGGTGGTTACGTGGACAAGGCACAGACCCTTTGGGTGCCCAACGGTTATTGGCAAAATGAGCGTTGATCCGGAATGAGTGCGCCGGTACGAACCATCCTGGTCACTGGATTGGCACAGCACTTGCGCGGCATGTCCGAACCTGACGCCAGGATCATGGCGCATGAACTGACGCTCCTGGTGAGTGCCGAAGTGGCCCGGCTGCCGGCCACATCGTCGCTGCCGCGGTTGCCGTGTTTTCCCAGGGAGGCATGGAACGAGCTGACCGTGGGTGTGCCTTGGGAGGCCTACTCCTATGCGTACGGCGCCTTGAAGGGCAAAGCTACTGGGTCAGGCGTCAAGGCGTTGTGCAGCGCGCCGGCTCATCTAGATCCGTTGCTCGCGAGCCAGGCAGTCAGCTCAGGCCTTTGGGGCGGCAGTCTCTTGGTGGCCCTCGGCAAGATCCTCGAAGGCGTTCACCTCGATCTGACCATCTTCTCCCCTTATTGGCGCATCGACGGCGTCAGGTCAATGCTTTCAACAGCTGGCCGCAAGAACTACAAAGGTGTGAAGGTCCGGGTGTTCACGCAGCCCGCCGCCTGGATGAAGACAGATGACCGGGACGGCCTGTCGTTCTTCGTCGAGACAATGAGGGCAGGTGGCGCGGTGGTCCGGGTGTTTGCTCCGGCAACCGTGGATGGCATTACGCCTTTCCTGCACGCCAAGCTAGTCATCGCTGATGCAGCGATAGCCTATGTGGGGAGCGCGAACTTCACGAGCTCGGGGCTAGACCACGGCCTTGAGGCGGGGGTTCTGGTCGAGGGCGAGGCAGCCAATGCATTTGCGCGCTGGGCGGGCGCGATCGAGGCCGCGTGTGAGCCTTGGTGGTACGGCCCGAACGAAGCTTGATTCTTGGCGGACATGCGTCGCACGCGCTCGCTTATGCGATTCCTCGAATTTGTGCTTGCTTTTCAATGGATCTGATATCAACTGTGGCGTGTTCGCGAAAGAGGGCGCGCTCTCATGTCTCAAATCTGGCCTTGAGAAAAAGAATCTGTTGTGATACGAACGTCGGACGAGTGTTGAGATCGAGAGAATATGTTTTCACGGGGATTATCCTTGCGACCCAACTATGCAATTCAGATAAGAAATCTGCCTGCTGACCGCTTGGAGGCGTTGGTAGATGAGTGGCTGACGTATCGACAAAGGGAATACCACTCGCACGAACGTTGGTCCGGTCCAGGGGACATGGGACGCGATGTCGTGGGGTACGTCACGCCTGCTCGACATGAAGGTGAATGGGATAACTTTCAGTGCAAGCAGTTAGGGAAGACGTTAACTGAGCTTCCATTGCTGTTGGAGCTCGCGAAGATATTCATGCATTCGTCGAATGGAGCGTTCCGCCTCCCTCGTGCTTTTTATTTTGTGGCACCCACTGGCATCGGCCGGGATGCAAAATCGCTGCTCGCTCACCCTTCAAGGTTGCGCCAAGCCTGCATTGATCGATGGGACTCAGATCTCGCAAAAAAGCTCGTCGAAAACGCGACTGTGCCGCTAGCCCCAGCGATACGCTCGACAATCGGTCAGTTCAACTTTACTCGAGTGTACGGGCTCGATTCAATCGTCCTCGAAAACGACCCAAGTATGTTACCCGTGCTCGTTAAATGGTTCGGTGCTGACCCTGGCGAGGCGCCAAGGGGCAAAACCCCAGATGAATTCGATGCTCGTGAAGCTCGCTACATAAGTCAGCTCGTTCAGATTTACAGCACGCAGGCAGGGACCACTTTCGCAGATGCACGAGAGGTTTTGCAGGATACGAAATGGGCAGCTAACCTGCGCTTGCAGCGCACACGTTTCTTCGAAGCCGCCGAATTCGAACGGTTTTACAGGGATTCAACCCCACCCGAGTTTCTGGTGAATTTTAGGGAGGATATCCACTCCGGAGTGGTTGATGCATACCACGACGATCAACATAAGAACGAATTTGACCGATTGAATAAGGTCATGGGTCAAGCCGCAACGATCCAAGTATCGGGAGTTCTTGCGAAGTACGCCCGAGTCCCAGTGAAGCAGGGAACTTGCCACCATCTCGCAAACGACGGGAGCATGCCATGGACGGCGTAAGCCAACGTGGCGCCTCAGTTTCCCCGTTCAATAGTGCGCTGGAGACCGGCATCCGAGCACTCGTTTTGTTAGAGGCTTTCTACCCGCGACGATGCGACCTTTCGGAAGTGACATGGTTAGATCACCTCGTAGTGCACACCGGCGACATTTCCGACGATGCCCCGCCGAGCCTTCATCCGGGTCTACCAAATCGCGTTGGTGAGCTTCTTGTCCGGCGCAGTTTGGTTGAGCACAGCTTGCGGCTGATGCAAAAGGCACATTTGGTGACAGTCGAAGACAGTGACGAAGGTATTGTCTTTTCGGCCAGCGACGAGGCCTCGCCGTTTCTGGACTTGCTTCGCGCATCGTATACCAAAGATCTCAAACAATGTGCCGCCTGGATGGCAGAGCGATTCGCGAAACTTTCGCGCGCCGAGCTAGGCGTTTTTGTGCAAGGCCGCATCGGTCGATGGACGGCGGAATTCGGTTTAGATTTTGGCGGTATGGCTGACTAAATAATATGGCTTATAAAAGAATAGTTCTGAGGCACCTTGCCTTTACTGGGTCGAGGATTGATGACGTAAAACTCACATTTTCTCGCGGACTGAATATTATCTATGGGGCTTCTAATACGGGTAAAAGCTTCGTGGCGAAGGCGTTGCAATTTATGCTCGCAGTGACCACCAAGTTGCCGCAGCCCAATGAGCTCGAGCCTTACACGGGTGTGTGGCTTGGACTAACTATGCCCGATGGCAAAGACGTGACTCTTTACCGCTCAGTAAAGGGAGGCGCGTTTCGACTTTATGACGGACTGGTAAGCCGAAACAATGGAAGCTCCGTAGTCTTGCGCGGACTCGCCGATGCGCAGCGCAGCGACACGACATCGAACTTCATACTTGACTCTATCGGGTTGAGTGGAAAGGTCGTTGCAAAAAATGCGAGCGGAGAAAAAGAAGACCTAGCTATCCGACATGTACTTCCGTACGCCATTGTGTCCGAAGGTGACATCATGGCGGAATCCAGCCCCATATATCATTCGAAACAGTTTGCTTCCCGCACGTTTGAAAAGAACCTGCTTAGACTGATGCTGAGCGGATCGGACGACAGAGACGTCGTAACTACAGTTCGCAAAGAGACGTACGAAGTTGCCACTGCTGCGAAGATTGAGCTTGTTGACGAGTTGATTTTGCAGATCGACCGAGAAGTCGGGGAAGATCCGCGCGTTCGAGATGACCTTGAGGCCCAACTTAAAGTCACGACCAACTCAATGGAGCGCTTGCAAGACGAATTGCGTGTCACACAGGAGCACCTTGACGACCTCATGTTTCAACGGCGTTCGCTGACGGATGAGCGACGACAGGCGGCAACAAAGGCTGCCGAACTCGGTATCACGATGCAGCGTTTCCTCCAACTAAACGAGACATATACATCCGATCTCCGACGACTCGAGGCGTTGGAGGAGGGCGGTCTTGCATTGATGGCGATGACTGGCCGAGAATGTCCGGTGTGCGGCGCATCCACGGCGGAGCAACGCCATCATCATGCGGATGACGAGATCGAGCTAGTTCGGCGTTCGGCAAAAGCTGAGTTATGCAAGATTGTGATTGAGCAAACCGATCTGAAGCGCACGTTGACATCGCTTGCGCAGGACGAGTCCAATTTGCAGTCGAAGCTCAGCGAGATGGACCTGCTGATCGAAAATATGGAGCTTGAGATTAGGGATGCTCGACCGATCGAAGGCACGTCGCGGTCGAAATACTTGGAACTGATAGAGCAGCACTCATATCTGCGCAGGTTCGTGGAGTTGAGTGACAGACGAGCCGCGCTTTCTGGCCGTCGTTCGGAGCTTGCTTCTGAACGTCCAGCCATTGGCGAACAGCTATCAAGCGGCATCGACGACACAATGGCGTTCGAGCTCGGGAAAGCAGTAGCGAGCGTCCTTGAGCGCTGGGGATTTCCTGATTTTGACAAGGTGCAATATGACCTGAAAACCAACGACGTCAGCATTGGCGGCAAACGCAGAGATGACAACGGAAAGGGGGTTCGTGCGATTCTCCACGCCGCGTTCAATGTCGCGTTGTTGCTATATTGCAAAGAAAATACGTTGCCTCATCCGGGGTTCCTCGTGCTTGACACCCCGTTGCTGACATACCGCGAGCCGTTGACAAGCAAACATGGTGAACTGGCGGATGACGAAGCCCGTTTGAAGAAGTCGCCGCTCGCTCTGAAGTTTTATAGCCATCTTGCTGAGCTCGAGGGGTCCGCTCAGTTCATCGTACTCGAGAACGCTGATCCACCGGCTGAAGCTCTCAAGCTAGCTAAGGTTCAGGTATTCACAGGTAGGCGTGACGAGGGGCGCTATGGGCTATTTCCCGTGTGATTTGGCGTAATCGTCCTTTTCGTGCAAAGCTATGCGTACTTTCCGTGCGAAAATGGCGGCTTGAGGGTGCTGAACCGCCTGCAGTAAGGCTTTGACTCTCTCGGTGTCAAACGCAATCTCAAGTTGATACAGGTTCGGATTTTGCACGACCCATGCAAGCCCTTGATCTTTCGGCTCTTTCCAAGGCTATGCAAACTGTCGGGGCCGCGATCTCTGTTACAGAAGGTTATTCACCTTGAGAATTAAATTAGGCTCTTCGCGTCACCACATACATCGCGATATCAGATTTTAACTAGGCAGAAATGGGCGTGCGGGAAGTATCCAGGAGTTCGAACGATGTCATGTTAGTCAACTGCCTTGGCTGACGCCCAGGCCGAAGTCTGCCTGCGACCCGGACGTAGGCTCCGTTCGTCATATGCGCTTGATCCGCGAGTGCATATTCATCTGGCGCGAGAACTGTCCTAGCTCTAACGGTCTCACCTTCATCGGCCAAAAGCAGAGAGAGGACAACTACACCGGAGCGCCGGCCGTCAATACCCATCTCTCCTTCAAGGCGCTCGACGGTCCCTATGAACGTCTCCTCTTCGTCTAATTCGACAGACCTTAGCTCGCGCCTTACTTCTTCGATCCGTGAAAAGTAGTCGCGTTGGAAGCGAAGCACTGTGGGGCCAAGGTCAAGCGGCGTGTGTCTAAGTACCGACCAGTCAAACCCGACGTCCAGCGAATTGTCTACCTGGTCATCATGCATACCTACAAGCGCTTCGCACAAATTGGATGAAAGCAAAGGGGAGCTAGAAGACTTTTGTTCAGCAACCAACGCATCTAAGGTATCACCCTCAATGGCTCCCGAAAGCCGAGTCAGTGCCTCACGCAACGACCATGTCACTTGGCGGACAAACGGGGCGTCAGCTTCACCGAGTTCAAGCGTACCTTGGACTTCCATTGAGTTAATTGGACAAGCTATACGGAGGACATAACTACCTTGTTCTGTCTGCGCAAAGCGAGCTGAGTCCACAAACTGAGCTGCCTCTGTGAGAGTCAGTCGTGGATGGTGAGTCCTCGGTCGCAAGACAGTACATGCAGCCGACCGAAGCAGCTTCTCAGTGTTATAGACGAGACTAGAGGCGAAGGCCAAAGGAAGGACATCGTCATTGCCGTCGAAATGAATTCGGAGTCGAAGAACGTCATCCTTCAGCCACTGTAATCTGGCGACCACCGAGCGCTTCGCCTGACCGGTCAGATCAGCGAATTTCTCAACTGCAGAGTTAGCTGACTCGCTGTAATCCGGTGCCGTTAAATCGATTGGGAAAATTAGCTGGCGCCTTGGATATGAAGCGTGACGAAACACATAAAGCCGGTCCTTAATCGCTTCCTCGAGAAGCGACCATCCCTGTGACTTGAAGAAGTCTCGGAGATCAGTGGGCGCAAATGGTTTTTCTACGGTCATTCCTCTACCTCATGGTATGCCGGCACATCGCCCCTTGAGATACGGCCCATAAGGCCCCGTAGTCCATTGACGTCGAAACGTTGGTCCTTTGGCAGATAGACGGTATGGGCAGTCTTGTTTTCGGACTCTTTTGCCCCTCGTAGGCTGACCCAATAAGCGCATTTCCGTAGGGAGAGAGCGTCGTCAGTATGGGCGATCCACTCCGATGCATTCTCTGGAAGAAAGAGAACCACGAGAATCCTGGGTGTCGATAACGCTTCCGACCGCAACGCGTTGTATCGCGCGATACCCGAAAGGCTATAGGCAAACGTGCCATTGACTTCGGCAGGTTTCTTTATCGTTGCTTTCAACTGAACCTTGATGTCGACTTCTTCACGATACCCGCCAGCAGGAAACGGCCCCCAACCGACCAGTTTTGCATCAACGCCCGCATTGTCCTCGTGTCGACCGGCAACATCGCACGCAACACCGGCCCTCGAAGCGACGGCATGCAAGAACGCGTAGCTGAGTTCGGCCTCTATATTTTCGTCGGTCAATGGTTTCATCTGTCAACGCAGCTTTTAACGCCCAAGTCTATGTCGCGCGCGGCGAACCTGTACTTCCGGAATGGAGGCAGTAGTAGTCGCGATTACAAGCAAGTCATGCAACTCTACCGCAGATTTTCGATCAATTAGGGTGCAATTATCGCCGATCACAGGTATCTCATCCACAACCGTTTCTGCGGTGCACGTCAAAGTCAGCGCCGGTGGTTCGCGTAAAGTTGTTCGCGTGCACCAGCCGGCAGTCAGGCTCCATGGGCCAGCCGGGAACAATTTCATGCAAATCGCAGTTGCATAAAAATGTTTCAGCGGCCAACGAAGTCGCGATCATGGCCGGACCGTGGGCAGAACTGGCCGTTGGCCGGCACGCCGAGAACAAATTCCTGCAAAGGAAGGGAACAGTTTTATGCAAACCGACGGCAGGAGGACCATCCGACCGGCCTCATTTTTGCATTTGACATAACATAATTTGCATCTGCCCCTTAAATCAAGGATGCCCGATTGGTCAAGGCGCAACGTCCGTAAGGGTGTTCAAAGGGTGGGGCGCTGATCAACTAATACTACGTAGTAGGGTCCGGAAGATCGGGGCGTAATTCCGCCTCAATCTGGTCAATGGTGGGCAAGTCCGTCTCAAATGACTCCGGTACCTCGCGCATGAGCTGATACTCGGACACACCCATCGGCTTGGCTATGCCGCGCAGCGCGTATTCCGCCACGAGCCGGTTCTTTTCCTTGCACAGCAGCAGACCGATGGTCGGCTGGTCCTCCTGCGTCTTGACCTGCGCATCGACAGCAGAAAGGTAGAAGTTCAACTGGCCCGCGTACTCGGGCTTGAACGGCGTCGTTTTCAGTTCGACAACGACATAGCAACGCAGCTTGAGATGGTAGAAAAGCAAATCGAGAAAAAACTCGTCACCACCTACCTCCAGCCGGTACTGGCACCCTACGAAAGCGAACCCTGCACCCAGTTCGAGCAGGAAACGCGTGATGTGCTGGGTGAGCGCACGCTCGATGTCACGCTCCTGTGCGCTCTCAGTCAGGCCAAGGAAGTCGAAGATATAAGGATCCTTGAGTACGTCGCGTGCGAGATCCGATTGCGCTGGCGGCAGCCGGTCGGCGAAATTCGTCACGGCCTTGCCGGTACGAGCATGGGCGGCCGTCTCGATCTGCATGGTCAGCACACTGCGTGACCAGCCGTGCTCAAGCGATTTTTCCGCATACCAAAGCCGCTGCGCGGGGTTGTCCAGCTTGTCGAGCAGCGTCACTACGTGCGACCACGGTAATTGTGCAACGGGTTGTTGCACAAATTCCGGCTGCGGAAAGGCTTGCGCGAGCGCACGCATGTACTTGAGGTTGCGCGGCGAGAAGCCGCGCATGTCGGGAAATGCCGCCTTGAGATCGCGCGCCAGCCGGTCGACAACGCCCGCGCCCCAGCCTTGTTTCTGCTGCCTGTCAATAATGTCGCGGCCGATCTGCCAGTACAGTGCGACCAGTTCGCGATTGACGCTGGCCGCCGCGCGCTGCCGCGCGCGCTCGACGCGCTGCTTGAGTTCGGCGAGCCAGTGACGATAGTCCTCAGCCCACACGGGAGTATCCGGATCTTTGGTCATGCGTTTGGTCGTTGGGCGCCGATGATCGCGCTCGGAACAGAAATTATCCTGGGGGAGCCGGCAATCGACAAGCTGGAACTGTTTGAAGTCGCGTCGATTATAGCATCGTACCCTGTTAAAATTGTTGATAATTAACATTATGTCAAATTTACCGCGCAACAAAAGGCCCGCTCTCAGCGGGCTTCTGTTTTGAGGGCTCTCCGGCTGGGCCGTCAGTGCTTGACGAATATCTCGGCGAACACGAATAGCAACACCCCGATCATGCCCAACGCCGCCGAAAGGAGGCTTAGCCGCCTTTTGGCCGCAATTTCTGCATGCTCGCGCACTTCTTGCGGCACCATTTCCCGGGGCGCGTCCTTGTAAGCCTTGAACTCCATGTTCGCTTTCATTGTTCCGAGCCTCCGTGGGGTTGCGCGTGCATGCTGTGTAGGTCATCCAGGCGTGAAACCTCGGTGTGCGCGGCGCTAAACGCAAATCCACAGATGATTGCGACAGCGAGTGACACAAGTAGCGTCCACACAGGAGGCTCTACGCCCGGGTCTGATTCGATCGCACCGCTGGCCGAAATGACCATTCCGGCAACACCGAACACGATGGCGATCAACAGCATGATTTTCAGGTAGCCGTTGAGCGCGCCGTCATAGTTTAGCACCTCGTAGATGATCCCGATGGCCCATCCGACTGCCACCCAGCCCAGCTGCCCGTCCTGATACTGGCTGCGAAGCGTCGCCTTCTTCGCAAATTTAGGGTCGAGCGGGACCGCTTTCAAGAGCGCCATCGAAGCCGCGGGCACTACCACCGGCATAGCGACGTTCGCTACAACCCACGTCCAGTCCATATCAGACTCCCAGTGCCAGATTGAGGTCGCGCACGAAGCACTCTGCTTCGACCTTCGAGTCGATCCAAACCATGGGGTCGTAGAACGCCTGAAGCTCAGCGAAGCTGCGACCCATCGTCACCTCGCTAACGCTATCTTGCAGACCGAACAATGGCGCAGCGCTCCCGTTTTCGAGATATTCCCAAAACACGTAGTCTAGGCGCAGGTGGCGCGGCTGCGCGCGAATCAGGTCGCGGGCAAACTGCGTCGTCTGCATGCCCAGCCCTTCCTTCCAGCCCAGCATCACGGTGTCATCAAGCGTGCCGTGCGTGTCGAGCGTGAACAATACCGCTTGCTTGCGGGTATTCGAAAGCGGCGCGAGCAAGGCGTTGAGGTCGGTCAGCATGAAAGTCCTGTAGGTCATGTGCCCTTCTCCAAAGATGCGCACATGATACTGGCCCCGTTTACCCCCTGTCGAGTGGATCCACCATGAAAAAACCTGGCCGGGTTTCCCCTGGGTTGAGAGTTATCAGGCGGTGGCAGGCTGCTGCTTATACTGCGCAGCCTGCGCCTCCTGTACCACGATCGTTGCCGTCATGATCCCGGAGAACGCGATGATTGACAGCAGCGGCACCTCGACGTTGTTCCCGTCGACCATCCGGTAGCCGCCCTGCCCGTTGAAGTTGACCTGCGAGCGCCACGGGCACGGCGACGCTGCGCGAATGGCCGGCAATGTCAGCTGTTCTATGTCAGGCCGCCTTCGCCAAAGCCGGCGCAGCGCCGCGCACCGCGTTGTCGAACTGTTCGAAGGACGTTGTCACGTTGAGCTGTTCGAGACGCAGTACCGGAGAAGCTGCGCATCTTCTCAGAAACCGGACGGACCTTGGGTGAGCTCGGTAACTCACGCCGATCACGAACGTGTTGCTTGAGCAGACCAAGCTGTATTTCTATCCGCAGTCGACGCTCGGGTTCATCCAGGTGATCAACCAAAACGGCCTGAAAGTCAACTTCCCGGCTGGCCAGTCGTTCGTGGTGACGCTCTACGTGCCGTCGACGGTCTATCGGAACACGGACCTGCGCAACGAAATGGAGGCCACCAAGGTCTCGACGCTGAACAGCGCGATGGACGCCGTCACGCTTTCTCAGTCCGCCCTCTCCGCGCAGTTACGAGGGATCTACGGGGAGGACGTGATCGACGTCCAGTTGACGGGTCTGGGTGGTTCGAACATGCCGGTGTTCACGGTGGTGGATTCGTCGACGCGCTGCGGGTTGAAGAAAATCCTGATTGCCCAGGGCGACGACTCGCTCATCGTGAAGGAAGACGTGACGGTGGTCTTCGTCCAGTATGATCAGTAAGCGACTGATGCGGGGCCCGGGCGCACTAAAGTTTTTTTCGCGCCCGGCCGATAGCCGTGATGGGATGTCAGCCTTATTGAAACGATAGCGGGGAGAGGCAAAGCGAGTTCGCCATTGGCTTCAGCGACACGGAGTTCAATGAGCTACTCACCCACAACGTCTGGTCGTGTACCCGGCGGTTGTCAACGTAGTTGTCGCGTCACTTCAAGCAAACTGCTTTAGTTCTTCCGGCTGCATGCGCTCCGGATTGAGCCAGACTTCATCCTTCAATTCCCAATTGCGCGTCGATCGAGACCAACGCCGTGGATTGCGCTGCCTGGCCTCTGCATAAACGGCTTCACGTTGAGCGAGCACTGCGGCGGCTACGCCGTTGTGGCGCTGCGCCGGCGTGACGAATTTCAGGCCGCCGTGTTTGTGCTCATGGTTGTACCAGCGCACGAACTGCTGCGTCCAGGCACGAGCCTCCTCCACGCTGCCGAACGGCCTGCGCGGGTAGTCGGGCCGGTACTTGCAGGTGCGGAACAGCGACTCGGCGTACGGGTTGTCGTTACTCACACGCGGCCGGCTAAACGAGGCCACGACCCCCAGGTTTTCCAGAGTGGCGAGCATCGTCGCGCCCTTCATCGGGCTGCCGTTATCCGAGTGCAGCACCAGGGGGCGCCCTGCCAGGCCCTCGGCCAGACTGGCACGCCGCATCAGCAGCGCGGCCAGTTCCGCCGATTCCGCCTCATGCACTTCGTGACCGACTATCTTGCGGCTGAACACGTCCAGCATCATGTACCAGTAGTAATACTGGCCCTTGACCGCTGCTGGCATCCAGGTAATGTCCCACGACCAGACTTGGTTCGAACCAGTCGCACAATGGCTGGTCACCACCCGGGCCGATGGCTTGCGCGCCCGACCGCGGTGATGCTGCTGCGAAGCGCTGCGCAGCACACGGTAAAAGCTCGACTCCGACGCGAGATACACGCCGCGATCCGCCAGGCTCGGCACGATCTGACTGGGCGGCAGGCTGGCAAACTCCACACTATTGGCGACCTGCAGAATCTGCTGCCGTTCGGCCTCACTCAGTCGATTGGGCGGCGGTGGTCGCTCGGTCGTCGTGCGGCCATCGGCGCAGCAGGTTGGCGTTGACTCCGTGCTCTTGCGCCAGGCGTGCCACTGACATGCCTGGACGCAGTGCCGCCTCGACCAGCGCGCGTTTGCCCTTCTCGTCATAGCGCCGCCGCCCATCGCGGCTACGCGAAATAACCTGCAACTCTGAGTCATGCTCTGCCATAGGTGTCCACCTCCGATTGGTGGACATGCTGGCCTCTCAGAGCGTCATTGGGTAGACGTCGTTAGTCGATCGCATACGATTGATTGACGCCGATCCGGTTCGGCTAGGAGCGATTGTCGCGGGGGTAATTTGAGGGGATGCAGGTAATGTGCGATTGCAGCAAATTTGCTTCGCCGCGGCTACCGTTCAGCTGCTGTCCGGCTAGACGCTAAGCCTTGTCAAATCCTAGCGCCATCCGGGTGAGGTTAAAATTGCTGTGGTGCAGCAAAGTACCCGCTTCGTCCTCGCCTGGCGAGCGGAGACGAGTGACAGACCAACATGTACGATTATGTGTACATGTTCATCCGGGTGTGATAGAGTTGTACCTGTATCGGTACAGGTTAGCCATGAAGGAGGACATATGCGTACCATCCCATTCACCGACGCTCGCGCCAATTTGAAGCGTGTCATCGACCAGGTTGTTGATGATGTGGACGTGACGCTCATTACCCGCCGCGACGCCCCCAATGCTGTAGTCATGTCCCAGGAACATTACGATAGCTTGATGGAGACGGTCCATCTGCTGCGCTCCCCGGCAAACGTAGCTCATCTGGAGCGCTCTATCGCGCAGGCACGGGCGGGCAAGGTAAAGCTCGGCAAGTTGGTTGATGACAGCGAATGAGCGGCGCTTTGAACATCATGTGGACTGCCGAGGCATGGGACGATTACGTCTACTGGCAGGGGCAGGACAAAAAGACGTTGAAGCGCATCAATCAACTCATCAAGGATATGCAGCGCTCCCCATTCGAAGGCATCGGTAAACCCGAGTCGCTGAAGGAAAACCTGACCGGTTTTTGGTCGCGCCGCATTGATGAAACGAATCGCTTGGTCTACGAAGTCGCGAGTACGCAAATTAATATCGTTTCGTGCCGCTACCACTACTGATAGACAGGAAAACAAGTAGGCGCGAGAGCGCACCGAACGTCGGCCGGTAGCCGGCGCGGACGATGAAATGGACGAGCAAAAATTCAACGCACTGCTTGATGGGCAGGTTCCGTCGATTGATGACTACGCCGAGTTCGTTGATCGTCTCCTTTGCAAGCCGGATGCCGTGGCATTCGTACAGCTTCTCGCAGGCCAGCGTCGGTCCGAAGTTGGCATAGCGCTCATGGATCAGCGCAAGACCCGCGCATGCAGATCGGCCGGCAATTCGTGGTTGCTCGGGCGACCACGCCGGCGCGACACGAGTCCCACCGGCCCCGCGGCCTGGTAACGCTTCACCAGACGCTCGATCTGCCGTGTGGTGAGCTGCAGGCGCCTCGCTGCCTGACCTGGCTTCATGCGCCGGCCCAGCACGGCTTCAATGATCTTGACGCGGTCGAGTTCGTGCATGCTGATCGTGATAAGGCTCAGTCGGTTCATGGATTCTCCGGACGCCGCTACGGCATCGGGCCAGCTTGCGCCCGGAGGATCAATCACGACATTTGTAATGAGCTAAAACACGACATTACAACTTAGCCTCTACATACAAAAAATGTGATTGATTATGTTATGTCAAATAATAGAAATCTCCCCGCCCATTCGATGCGGTTCTCTCCCCGAGCCAACTTGCACGCCTTCGGACATGTGGGCCATAATCCACATAAAACGCAACATGGAGATGCACATGGGAAAAGCATTGGAAGTTCGGCCACGCAAATCCACCAACGTCACCCTTCCCCGAAGTTCTCGATCGAGCGAAAGAGTTGGGAATAAACCTTTCGCGGGCGAGTGAGCGCGGCGTGCGTGAAGAAATCCAGGAGGCGGAGGCTCGTCGCTGGGCAGATGACAACGCCGAATTAGTGGCAGCATATAGCGCGATGGTTGAGCGCGACGGCTTGCCGCTCGCAAAGTACAGAATGTTCTGATGGCGCGGTTTGACCTCTACGCCAATCCGGATGACGAGACACGGCGACTCGCGCCATTCCTGCTCGACGTACAGATCACGCACGTCGGAATCTTGCCGACGCGCATTGTGATTCCTCTCCGGCCAGTCCACCATCTGGCTTTTTCGGGCAAACCCTCCGATTTGCTGCCAGTCTTCGAGATCAGTCGCAATCTCGAAGAGATGATGGCCGAACGCGGCTTTGAGGTTGACGACTCGAGCGTGCATCGCTGGGTCATCAAGCTCGTACGGTTATTCGAGAAAGCTTTTCGCCGGCACAAACGTCCGGTCGGTAAGAACTGGAGGGTGGATGACACCTACGTCAAGGTGCGCGGCCAGTGGAAGTACATGTATCGCGGAGTGGACAAGGCCGGCAATACGGTCGATTTCCTGTTGTGTGCGAATCGCGACAAGGCTGCCGCGCGCCGCTACTTCGAGAAGGCTATCGATCGGAACGGCGCGCCTGAGACCGTGACCACGGACAAAAGCGGGGCTAATCTGGCCGCCCTGCAGGCCATCAACGCTGAGCGGGAAACGCCCATAAAGGTCCGGCAGGTCAAGTATCTGAACAATATTGTCGAGCAAGATCATCGGGCGATCAAACGCCGCACCAGAGCCATGATGGGATTCAACGATTTCCGGTGTGCTCGCATCATCCTCTCAGGCATGTTCGGACGCCGAAAGAGCGCGTGATGGAAGCCCTTGGCGCAGCAATCGAGAGCAAGCGCCAGGAGCTACAGGCACTGGTCCTGGCCGGGAGATTTGAGACGGACGCCTACCGCGTGGCAAACGCTCAACTGGTGAAGTGGACTCAGGCTTGGGACTCGAATCGCTAACCAGGAAGGGCTCAGGGCGGCATGTGGTTTCTGCCGGGGGTGGATGTTGGAGCAATCGTCGCGACTACTTTTATGCTTCGTTGGAGCGGCACTAACATCCGGAGCGGCGCCGTGACTAACAGTAAAGGTCGCGCCGTCAGCGCGAGATACAAGCAAGTGAACAGAATGGAGAATTGAGTGGCAAGCTATCGTGAACTTTTGAAGCAGCTTGAGGCATTGCAAACACAAATCGACGTGGCGCGAGAACAGGAAGTCGCCGCAGCGATCGAAAAAGTTCGTGCGATCGTCGGTGAGTATTCGCTGACGCCGGAACAGGCCTTTACGCAGCATAAGGGAAGGCGCGGGTCGAAGAAGCGGACCGTATCGCCGCAGACGTAGACGGTTAGCTGAATTTCTATGAACCTCAAGAGACCGCCCACGGCAATTCTAGCGATCCTGATGGCTTTCATTGGGCTGCTTATTTTTTTCTTCTTTTTTCATCTGACAGGCCGATTCCAGCAAGTCCTCTCTCTCAGCATGGGCGCAGACGTTGTTGGAATCGTTTTTTGCCTCGTATTGGAAACTGTGTTTGCCGCGATCATCATTGAAAGAAAGTTGGCCGCGAAGCTCACCGACATACTTTGACGCTACGGGAACGCGGGCACGCCATTTTAAGGAAAAGAAGATCGATGACCCAGAAGCAAGATAGAACTCCGGAAAAACGCCTCATGTCATTCAACATGGACGCAAGGCTTTCTGCAGCGTTCAGGCATCGCACTGTTCGACATGTCCGCCGAGCGCAGCGGTCTGGCATAGCTCAACCGCGCTCATGACGCGCCGCTGGGTTCCCGGCGTCAGACTACTTGTCGTGTTATCTGATTCTTATAGACATGGTCCGGGGGCGGTAAAATGGTTCTGGTGCAAATAGGCTCATTGGACCGGTTAAAGTAGCGATCCAATCAATCTGGTGGGCGGCGATGAGCAAGAGGAAGGGTCTGGCGGCGCGTGTCAAGGTACTTGTCGGTGTGCCAAGAAGGAAAGCGACAGTACGTCGCTGTACATGCTGTATCCGTGATGAGGGCCGGCCCCTCGGTGTCGCCGATCAGGCGGCGGGTATCGCGCGTCAATCAAGATGAGAACAGCGCGTCAATCAGGATGAGAACTGGCGTGGGGGGCGCGGGGGGGGGGGGTGGCCCGGACCCCGGCCGCCCCCGCGGCCCGCCGGGGGCCCCCGCCAG